>JAVRPX010000049.1:0-5147 GCA_032161985.1 Mycobacterium sp. | reverse complement strand
CCGCCGCAGCGGCTGGCGCCGTTCAGCTACGCGCTGGGCGCGGAGGTCCGACATCCCGAGACGGCAATCGTCCCCGAGCGGTCGGAGGGCGACGCGTTCGGTCGACTGATCCTGTTGCACGACCCGGACGGCGCCGAGGCCTGGGACGGCACGATGCGGTTGGTCGCCTACATCCAGGCCGACCTCGACTCCAGCGAGGCCGTCGACCCGCTGCTCCCGGAAGTAGCGTGGAGCTGGCTTGTCGATGCGCTGGAGTCGCGGGCCGAACATGTCACCGCACTGGGCGGCACCGTCACCGCCACCACGTCGGTGCGATACGGCGACATCTCCGGGCCGCCGCGCGCCCACCAGCTGGAGCTGCGGGCGTCGTGGACCGCGACGACACTGGAGCTTGGCCCGCACGTACAGGCGTTCTGCGAGGTGCTCGAGCACGCGGCAGGCCTACCGCCGGACGGTGTCACCGATCTGAGCTCCCGCTCCCGCGCTTGACGATGCCGGAACCCGAGCAAGCCGCCGAGACGGCTGAGCCGGAAGCCACGCCGCTGCTGGTGCCGCGAGACGGGGTTCCGCCGCTGTCGGTGAGCCGGACTGAAATTGCCAGGGCCGCAGAGCTTTTGGCGTCGGGCGACGGGCCGTTCGCGGTCGACGCCGAGCGGGCGTCCGGCTTCCGGTACTCCAACCGCGCCTATCTCGTGCAGATTCGACGCGCTGGGGCGGGCACCGTCTTGATCGACCCGGTCAGCCACGGCGACGACCCGTTGGCGACGCTGGCACCGGTCGCCGACGTGCTGGCCACCGACGAGTGGGTGTTGCACGCGGCCGACCAGGACCTGCCCTGCCTTGCCGAGATCGGCATGACGCCGCCGAGACTGTATGACACCGAGCTCGCAGGCAGGCTGGCCAACTTCGACCGGGTGAACCTGGCCGCAATGGTGCAGCGGCTGTTGGGCCTGCAGCTGATGAAAGGACACGGAGCGGCCGACTGGTCGAAGCGCCCGCTGCCGGACGACTGGCTGAACTACGCGGCGTTGGACGTCGAGGTGCTTCTTGAGCTGCGCGATGCGATCGCCGACGTTTTGCAGGAGCAAGGCAAAACCGACTGGGCCGCACAGGAATTCGAGTACGTACGCACATTCGAGGCCACCCCGACGCGACGGGATCGGTGGCGTCGTACGTCGGGCATCCACAAGGTGCGCAACCCGCGGGCGCTGGCGGCCGTGCGGGAGTTGTGGCAGACGCGCGATCACATCGGCCGCCGCCGGGACATCGCGCCGGGGCGGATTTTACCCGACTCCGCGATCATCAACGCGGCCACGGTCGACCCGGACACTGTCGAAAAGCTAACCGAGTTACCGGTGTTCGGCGGGAACCGGCAACGCCGCAGCGCGCAGGTGTGGCTGGATGCGCTTGCCCGCGCCCGCACCGCGGATCCGCCCGACGCTCAGGAGCCGTCGAACGGGCCACCGCCTGCGTCGCGATGGAGTCGGCGCAAGCCGGAGGCGGCCGTCCGGCTGGAGGCCGCCCGCGCGGGTCTTACTGCACTGTCGCAACAAGTTTCGGTTCCGACGGAAAATCTCGTCTCCCCCGACGTGGTGCGTCGGTTGTGTTGGGACTGGGAGCCGGTCGAGGACACCGCTGCGGCGATCGACGACTTCCTGCGCGAGGCCGGGGCGAGGCCGTGGCAGCGTGAGCTCGCCGTTCCGGTACTGGCCGAGGCGCTGAAGCAGCCTGCCTGAGCAGGTCTACCCCGCCTCGGCCCCTTGTGACCCTGCTTCGGCGGCGGCAGCGAAAAGCGCTTCAGCGACCAACGAGTTGGGCTCACGATCCAACACGATCAGACCGACCGCGGGGCCGGGCTCATGCGCGACCATCGGTCGCATCGCAAGCCCGTCGGGCACCCCGAACGCCTGCAACCAGGTGTGCGCGACCACGCTTGCCAACCGCAAAGACTTGAGGTGCGCATATATCGCCGTTACGGTGTCGGCCTCCATCACGGGCCGGAACTGAACTCCTTCAGCGGCCATGTTGGCGTCGATGATGCGGCGATTGCGCATCGTCGTGGTCAGCGTGCACAGCGGAAGCTGTGCCGCCTCCGACCAACGCACTTCGTCCTGCTGCATCACCGGGTGCGCCGTGGGCGCGACCAGCACGTAACGTTCGCGGTACAACTCGACACGCCTTGTGCCAGGAGGTGTTTCAGCGTCCAGATATGTCAGACCCGCGTCGAGCTCGAACTCTCCCAACCGCCTGGCGATCTCGCGAGATGACAACGACTCCACCTGGACGGTCGCACCCGGATAGCGTTGCAGGAACCTGCCGGTGACCAACGGGCTCGCCGGAACCGAGGTGGGAATTGCGCCGATCCTGGCCGTCACCGTCAGCCCGCCACGCATTCGCTCTATGTCAGCCAGAAGCTCATTGCGTTCAGCAAGGATCCGATGAGCCCAGGTGACGACGCGCTGCCCCTCCGCCGTGAACCCCTCAAACCGCTGTCCGCGCAGCACGATTACGGCGTCCAACTCGTGTTCGAGCCTGCGTATCGCCACCGACAGTGTCGGCTGGCTGACATGACATGACGCCGCAGCGCGGCCGAAGTGGCGCTCACGCGCAAGCGCCAGCAGATACTCCAGTTGTTGGATCGAAACCTCGCCGTGCATCAGTCCTACTCCATGGTGCAGTGATGATAGCGAAAGACTATCAGCCCATGTCACATTGCAAAGACGGAGGTCTTGTCGGCCACGATCGGCCGTTGCTAGCGTGGTGGTGTCGGCAGCCACGACAGCCGACACTGCACCGGTCTCTCCGTCTGAGAGAGCGAATATTGGTTTTTGGCAAGCTATTCCGCAGCCGAACGATTGAAGAAGCAGGCGTGACGTCAGCGCGCCCTGATCGGTGCAACTACAAGAAAGGTAATCGAGACCAATGGCAAAAGTAGTCTGCGTGCTCTACGACGATCCCGTCGACGGCTATCCCACGACCTACGCGCGTGACGGGCTTCCGCACCTCGACCGCTATCCAGACGGGCAATCGCTGCCCACACCGGCGGCGACCGACTTCACGCCGGGATCGCTGCTGGGCAGCGTGTCCGGCGAACTCGGTCTTCGGCGCTATCTGGAAGGCCTCGGCCACGAGTTGGTCGTGACCTCGGACAAGGACGGCGAGAACTCGGAATTCGACCAGCACTTGGCCGATGCGGAAATCGTCATCTCGCAGCCGTTCTGGCCGGCCTACCTGACCGAAGAGCGGATCGAGCGCGCGCCCAAGCTCAAGCTCGCGGTGACTGCAGGAATCGGTTCGGACCACGTCGATCTGGACGCCGCGATCAAGCACGGAATCACCGTTGCCGAGGTCACGTTCTGCAACAGCATCAGCGTCGCCGAGCACGTCGTGATGATGATCCTGTCGCAGGTGCGCAACTACCTGCCGTCCTACAAGTGGGTTATCGACGGCGGCTGGAACATCGCCGACTGCGTGCAGCGCTCGTACGACCTCGAGGGCATGCACGTCGGCACGGTCGCCGCAGGCCGGATCGGCCTGGCGGTGCTGCGCAGGCTGGCGCCGTTCGACGTGCACCTGCACTACTTCGACAAGCACCGGCTGTCCCCTGAGGTCGAGGCCGAACTCAACTTGACCTATCACCCGACGGTCCGCGACATGGTGCCGCACCTCGACGTGGTGACCATCAACGCGCCCTTGCATCCCGAGACGCGCGGACTGTTCGACGATGAGCTGATCGGTACCATGAAACGCGGTGCGTACCTGATCAATACCGCGAGGGCGCTCATCTGTGAGCGCGATGCCGTCGTTCGCGCCCTGCAAAGCGGCCAGCTGGCAGGTTACGCCGGTGACGTCTGGTTCCCCCAGCCCGCTCCGGCCGACCATCCGTGGCGGACGATGCCGCACCATGGCATGACGCCGCACATTTCCGGGTCGTCATTGTCGGCGCAGACCCGCTACGCGGCAGGCACGAGGGAGATTCTGGAGAGCTACTTCTCAGGAAGCCCCATCCGGGACGAATACCTCATCGTCGATGGCGGCGCGCTCGCCGGTGTCGGGGCGCGTTCGTATACGGCCAGCGCCTGACGGAGCGTGGCGGTGTGCCGGGCGAGCACGGCCCCGGCACACCGCTCACGCCGCCGCAGGCTTCGCCTCGACCAGACTGAACGGCGATGCCGTCGGCACCACCTGCTGCGGCCGGAACTTCTGTCGGACTAGCCGACGCGCTCGATGTGGTTCAGGAAATGGGTCAGCACCGCGTCGGGTGCCTCGATCTGCGGCCAGTGCCCTATGTTGTCGTCGAGCATCACGACGTCGGGATTCGGAATGATCTCCAGGTATCGCTGCGCCATGTGCCTGCCGGAGTTCGGATCGATGGGCCCATCGATCAACTGCATGGGGACGTCAGTCTGCCGCATCGCCCGCACCCACCGATTGCGGTGGGCGTAGCGATCGTTGACGAACCTGCCGACCTTGTGGGTCACCCGCTTGCCGTCGTTGTACTCGAGGATCTCGTGGAACAGGTCGAGCATCCGGCGCGACGGCTTGGTGTCCGGTCCGAACATCTCGTTGATCGTGGGCTCCACGAGCCGTCGCGACAGCCAGCTGCCCTGCAGCGGACTCATGATGTCCCCCAACGGTGTTCGCGATAACACCTTCTGCATGAGCCGCGGCGTGTAGGTCTCGTTGAACAGCCCGCCATTGAGCCACGTGATCGATTCGATCCGCAGCGACCCGTAGGCCTGCTGGGAGAACTCGTGGCGCGCCAGCATCTCCTGGCCGACGGAGTCACCGAGATCGTGGGCCAGAATGTGCACGGACTCGACACCGAGATGAGCCAGCAGCGCCTCGTGCATGTTGGCGTGGTCGTGCACCGTGTACTCGTAGGCGAAGGGCTTGTCGGAGAACCCCATGCCGAGCATGTCGGGTGCGATCACGGTGAACCGTTCGGTCAGCCTGTCCCACAACGGCGCCCAGTCCCAGGTGTTGAACGGATAGCCGTGTATGAGCAGCAGGTGGGGTCCGTTGCCCTCAGTGCGATAGAAGATGTCGAAGCCCAGATAGTCGAAGTTCCGGCCAGCGGCCTTCCAGCGCTCGAGTTCGGCGTCCATGCCGTGAGGCTACTGCTCGCGCTAACTAGTCGAGGCGCT
>JAVRPX010000048.1:0-7247 GCA_032161985.1 Mycobacterium sp. | reverse complement strand
GCCGACAACACCGCCAGCACCAACCACATCCTCGGCTTCCCGTTCACCGAACACGGACTGCAACTCGGCGTGGAGGCCTCGCTGCGGAGCCTGGCGCGAGTCGCACCCACGCAGGCCCACCGGTATGCGCTGATCGACCTGGCAAACAGCGTGCGGCCGACGTCGACGTTCTAATATTCCTTCGGTGTCGACGTTCAAACGCTAGTAGCGGTGTCGTGAAGACCCGACCGTCAAGCGGGCGTGAAGGGCGGCAAGAGACCGCGTTGCGCCAGAAGGCGATTCGACTCGTCCAGGGTCAGCATCGCTGAAATAGCGATTCCCCGGAAAGCTCCGGACACAGCGAAATCCGGATCGAACGTCCCGCGGACCGCGCCCACGACCAGTCCATAGGTTCTGTCGTTCGTATCGAGCAGACGTTGTTCGAACGAATCGTTCGCAGTTGTGCGGGTGGCGCGCAGGAACTCCGCGGGGCACGGTCGTCTAGCGCGGTTTGGAGCTCGGTCAGTCCATCGACATGCGTGGGACCGTTCCCCACAATCACGATGCGCCACTCGTTGAGCCGTTCTCCCTCGAACACCGGATGCGTCGTCACGGCCGGTGCCAGCCGGGTGTATCGCTCGTCCACGGCCATCGCGATGGCTTTCTCCCGCTCGAGCAGCCGCTGCAGTTCCGTTTGGTCCGGCGGGACAAGCATGTTGGCGATGCGTTCGGCCCGGTCGAGCCGCGCGGACCGTTTCGAGTTCACCAGCGCCCGATTGATGTCCCTGAAGTGAATCATCTCGCCCTGCGCGAGCTGGGCTGCGGCCGCTGCGGCGGCGCGTCCCCGGTCCGTCGTCGGTCCGCCGTCCTTGGCGTCGAGATCATTGCCGAGCGCACAGCAGATGGACAGATACTCGACGATCAACGCATGTTCGATGGTGGCTAGGACTTCCAGCTCGTCGAGCACGCTCTCGCGGTCCAACGTCGCCATGTCAGATCACGGCCACGCAAGCGCGGGCGATCGCCAACTCTTCGTCGGTGGGAATCACCAGCACAGTAGTCGGCGACTTGTCCGCCGAGATGCGCCTGGCCGCCTTGGCGGGGCTGGCGTTGAGGTGCTCGTCGAGCTCGATACCCAACGCCGCCATTCCGGACAGCGCGTCACACCGCACCGCGGCGTCGTTCTCCCCTACGCCCGCGGTGAACGTGATGACATCGGCGCCGCCAAGCAACGCCAGGTACGCGCCGATGTACTTGCGCAACCGGTGGATGTACACATCGTAGGCCAGTTGCGCTGCCTCATCGCCGGATTCGATGCGTTTGTGCAACACCCGGAAGTCGATCTCGCCGCCGAGTCCCAGCATGCCCGCGTGACGGTTGAGCATCGTTTCGATCACCCCGACGTTCATGCCGGCTGCGCGCCACAGGTAGGTGATCACGCCGGGGTCGATGTCGCCGGAGCGCGTGCCCATCACCAGGCCTTCCATCGGGGTCAATCCCATCGACGTGTCCACGGGGCGGCCGCCGACGATTGCCGACGCCGACGCGCCGTTGCCCAAGTGCAGCACGATCTGACTCAGCGACCCCAGCGGCACATCCAGAAACGCCGCCGCCTGCTCGCTGACGTACTGGTGTGAGGTGCCGTGAAACCCGTAGCGGCGAATGTGCCAGCGCGCCGCGATGTCGCGGTCGATTGCGTAGGTCGACGCCGCAGGCGGCAGGTCGTGAAAGAACGCGGTGTCGAACACCGCAATGTGCGGCAGATCTGGTATCGCCGCGCGCGCCACCCGGATACCGAGCACCGCCGGTGGATTGTGCAGCGGCGCAAGCGGTGACAGTTCGTCAAGCTTGGCGATCAGAGCGTTGTCGACGAGCGTCGGCCGGTACAGATCCGGACCGCCGTGCACCACACGGTGCCCGACCGCGATGAGGCCGGCCATATCGTCCGCCAACTCGTCGAACGCGACCTGCAGCGCCGCGCCGTGATCGGGGACCACACCCTCACCGATCCGCTCGACGATCCCGTCGGCCACGGTGCTTCCCGAATCTGCGTCGACCACTGCGTATTTCAGCGATGACGATCCCGAGTTGAGCACGAGAACGCTGCGGGTCATAGGCTCTGGGCCTGGATCGCGGTGATCGCCACTGTGTTGACGATGTCCTCGACCAGCGCCCCCCTGGACAGATCGTTGACCGGTTTCTTCATGCCCTGCAACACCGGACCGATCGCGATCGCGCCCGCGCTGCGCTGCACGGCCTTGTAGGTGTTGTTGCCGGTGTTGAGGTCGGGGAAGATCAGTACGGTGGCGCGCCCGGCGACTTCGGAGTCGGGCATCTTCGTCTTGGCGACGGACGGCTCCACTGCCGCGTCGTATTGAATGGGTCCCTCGACAAGTAGATCGGGTTCGCGCTGCCGGACGAGTTCCGTTGCTGCCCTTACCTTGTCGACATCTGCGCCCGTGCCGCTGGTGCCTGTCGAATACGACAGCATGGCCACCCGCGGGTCGATGCCGAACTGGGCCGCGGTGCGTGCCGACGATATCGCGATGTCAGCCAGTTGCTCGGACGTCGGGTCCGGCACGATCGCACAGTCACCGTAGGCCAGCACCCGGTCGGCCAGGCACATCAGGAAAATGCTCGAGACGGTCGACACATCGGGCAGCGTCTTGATGATCTCGAACGCGGGCCGCACGGTGTGCGCGGTGGTGTGCCGCGCGCCCGACACCATGCCGTCCACCATGTCGTTGTGCACGAGCATGGTTCCGAAGTATGAGACGTCGTGGATGATTTCGCGGGCCTGCTCGACGGTGACGCCCTTGTGCTTGCGCAACTCGGCGTACTGCTCGGCGAACTTGTCGCACAGCTCGCTGGTTCGCGTGTTGAGCACCGCCGCCGCCGACAGATCGACACCCAGTTCGGCTGCGCGAGAACGAACCTGCGCCTCCTCACCGAGAATCGTCAGGTCGGCGACGCCGCGCTGCAGCAACCGTCCGGCTGACTTGAGGATGCGGTCGTCGTCGCCCTCGGGAAGCACGATGCGCTTGCGGTCCGAGCGGGCACGGTCCAGCAGCTGATAGGTGAACATCTGCGGCGTCACCACCGACGGGATCGAAATGGCGAGCTGTGCCAGCAGATCCGCGGTATCGACGTGGGTGTCCATCAACGCCAGTGCGGTGTCGATCTTGCGTTGCGAGAGCGCCGTAACGCGGCCCCGCGCCGATGCGACCCGACTGGCTGTTTCGAATGTGCCGAACGTGGTGGTGATGATCGGCAGCCGCAGGCCAAGCCCGGACACCAGTGACGCGATCGACGGATGCAGCTCCAGTCCTCCGTTGAGGATCACACAGGACAACGACGGAAAGCCCTCGGCCGCATGGGCACTCACGACGGTGAGCACCACGTCGGACCGGTCACCAGGCGTGATGACGGCCACACCCTCGGTCAGCCGCTCGAGCACATGTTCGGCCGTCATGCCGGCGACTAGCACATCCATCGCCTCGCGAGACAGCAGCGCCGGATCGCCGCGCAGCACCGTGCCGTCGACCGCGGCCTGCAACTCGGCCACCGACGGGGCGACCAACAGCGGCTCCTCGGGCAATACATAACACTTCGGCTCGAAGCGCTTCAGCGCAGCTGCGACCGCTGTCATCTGCGACGGGTCGCAGCGGTTGGCCACCACCGCCGCCGTGTGTGCGTGCTGGGCCGCGATCTCTGCCAGACACACGTCGACGATCTGGACGACCTGGTCGGGGGTACGGTCCTTGGCCTTCACCGCGAGCACGATCGGGGCACCGAGGTTGGCCGCGATCCGCGCGTTCGTGGACAGCTCGCTCGGTGCGGCGACATCCGTGTAGTCGCTGCCGACGATCAGGACTGCGTCGCACTGGTCGGCGACGTGGTGATACCGGTCGACGATGTCACCGATCGCGCTGTCCGGGTCCTCGTGCAGCTGTTGGTAGCTGACGCCAACGCAGTCCTCGTAGGGCAGGTCCGCGGTGGCCTGAGCCAGCAGCAATTCCAGGATGTAGTCGCGGTCCTCGCCAAGCCGGGTGATCGGCCGGAACACACCGACCTTGGCGACGGTGGCCGCCAGCCGGTGCAGGATGCCCAGCGCGATCGTCGACTTGCCGGTGTCACCCTCGGGCGAGGCCACGTAGATCGCGGATGAGCGCTCGCGCGAAGACCATGAGCCGGTTGGCACGCGGCAAACGTATCAGCCGAGCCGGCGCAGCCGCGGCTCCAGATCCTTCTGAAACAGCTCAAGAAAACGCCGCTGATCTTGCCGAGGGTCGTGGAACACCAGGTGATTCAGCCCCCACTTGACGTACTGCCCGACCATTTCGACCGCTTCGTCGGGATCCGAAGCGACGATCCAGCGCTTGGCAACCTGTTCGATGGGTAGCGCATCGGCGGCCTTCTCCATCTCGATGGGGTCGTTGATGCTGTGCTTCTGTTCGGCGGTCAGCGACAGCGGCGCCCAGAACCGGGTGTTCTCGAGTGCCTTCTTGGGGTCGGGGTCGTACGAGATCTTGATCTCGATCATCCGGTCGATGTCGTCGGGGTTGCGGCCTGCCGCCTCGGCGCCCTCTTTCATCGCGGGGATCAGCTTGTCCTTGTAGAGCTCCTCGCCCTTGCCGGAGGTGCAGATGAACCCGTCGCCCGCGCGGCCCGCGTACTTGGCCACCTGCGGCCCGCCCGCGGCGATGTAGATCGGGATGCCGCCCTCGGGAACGTCGTAAATCGACGCGCCTTTGGTGTGGTAGTACTCGCCGTCGAAGTCCACCCGGTCGCCGAGCCACAGCTCGCGCATCAGCTTGACGGCCTCCCGCAGCCGGGCATAGCGCTCCTTGAACTCCGGCCACTCGCCCTCATACCCGGTGGCGATCTCATTGAGCGCCTCACCGGTGCCAACGCCGAGGAAGATCCGGTCCGGGTAGAGGCAGCCCATGGTGGCGAACGCCTGTGCGATGACGGCGGGGTTGTAGCGGAAGGTCGGCGTCAGCACCGACGTGCCGAGAACCAGGCGCTTGGTGCGCTCGCCGACCGCCGTCATCCAGGCCAGCGAGAACGGCGCATGCCCGCCCTCGTGGCGCCATGGTTGGAAGTGGTCGCTGACCGTCGCGCTGTCCATGCCGTGCTCTTCGGCCGTCACCGCTAGTTCGACGAGTTCCCGCGGGGCGAACTGCTCCGCCGACGCCTTGTATCCCAGTTTTATTGCCACGTGTTCGTTTCTACTCCACTGCATAGAATCGCGAGATGGCGCCAGCCCTGACTGCCATCACCGACCGTGTGCACTTCGCCTATACCGACCTGGTGAACTGGACGCTGGTCACCGACGGCGACATCGTCATACTGATCGACGCCGGCTTTCCCGGCAGCCGCGACGATGTGCTGGCCTCGCTGCGCCAGCTGGGCTTCGGCGTCGAGGACCTACGCGCGATCCTGTTGACGCACGCACACATCGACCACTTCGGGTCGGCCATCTGGTTCGCGAAAACCCATGGCACACCGGTGTATTCCCACGCCGCCGAGGTCGGGCACTCCAAGCGGGAGTATCTGGAGCAAGCGTCGCCTGCCGACATCGCCAAGCACATCTGGCAGCCACGCTGGCTCTCCTGGTCGGTGGCGATCACCCGCAAGGGTGCGATGACACGCGAAGGCGTCCCGAGCACACAGGCGCTCACCGAAGACGTCGCAGCCCGCCTGCCGGGCAATCCGATGGCCATTCCCACACCGGGCCACACCGGTGGACACTGCTCGTTCGTGGTCGACGGTGTGCTCGTGGCCGGTGACGCGTTGGTGACAGGCCATCCTCTGTCGACACGTAGCGGCCCGCAGCTGCTGCCAGACTTGTTCAACCACGACCAGGACGGGTGCGTGCGCAGCCTGGCGGCGCTGGGAATGCTCGACACCGAGGTGCTGCTGCCCGGCCATGGGCCGGTGTGGCGGGGCTCAATCCGTGAGGCCAGCGAGAAAGCCGCAGCGCAGGCGTCCTCGTAATCAGGCCAGGGTTTCGTAGCCGACCAGAAAGATCGCGGTCAGGCAGAAGCCGCAGCCGATGACGATCGTCGGCATCAGGATCATGCTGTCGAGTTCGTCGTCGTCCAGCACGTCGCCCTCGAATCGCCCGAACAACACCCGCGCCACCCCGGTCCTCCGGAAAGTGCGGATAAGGGCCCGCACCGCCTTGGTGTTTCGCCTGCGGCCGATGAACGTCCGGGACGTGAATCCCACGATGAACGTCAGGACGGCGGCGCCCAAGAGCAGCCATACCACCGACGTCTGAGAAATCGACACATGCCACCCCCGGTGTCTGCCGACACCTCGGGCCAGCCTATAGGCCGAGGTGGTCGCGAAGGGTGTGGCCTGTGTACTCGGTGCGGAAGCTGCCGCGCTCCTGCAGCAGCGGGACCACCCGGTCGACGAAGTCGTCGAGCCCGCGCGGAGTCAGGTGGGGCACCAGGATGAAGCCGTCACAGGCGTCGGCCTGTACGTGCAGGTTGATCTCGTCGGCGACCTGGGCAGGCGTACCGACGAACTGCTGTCGGCTGGTGACGGCGATGACGAGCTCCCGGATGCTCAAGTTGTCGGCCTCGGCGCGTTCGCGCCACGCGGCGGCGACGGCCTTCGGGTCGCCATGGCGGACCCTGCCCTGGGTGACGGTCGGGTCGTCGGCCGGTTCGACGTCGGGCAGCGGGCCGTCCGGGTCGTAGGCCGAAAGGTCGCGCTGCCACACCTGCTCGAGCATCGCGATCGCGGTCTCCGGGCCGACTTGTTGACGACGGATATGACGGGCCTTCTCGGCCGCCTCCGCCGGTGTGTCACCCAGTACGAATGTCGCCGCCGGAAACACCTTGAGGCTGTTTGGATCTCGGCCGTACGACGCCGCTTGTTGTTTGACGTCCGCGTAGTAGGACTGGCCCGCCTCCAAAGTCGAATGCAAGGTGAACGCCGCGTCGGCGTATTTGGCGAGGAACGCCCGGCCGTCGGCGGAGTCCCCCGCCTGCAGCAGGACGGGATGGCCCTGCGGCGCGCGCGGCAGGGTACTCACCCCGCGAACGTCGAACTGCGGCCCGCGATGTTCGACCACACGAACCCGGGTGGGGTCGACGTAGACTCCGCTATCCCGATCGGCGAGCACGGCGTCTGGTGCCCAGCTGTCCCAGAACTCGCGAGCCACGGTGACGAACTCCTCGGCCCGCTTGTAGCGGTCGGAGTGATCCAGGAATCCGCCTCGGCGGAAGTTCTCCCCGGTGAACGCGTCCGAC
>JAVRPX010000047.1:0-4424 GCA_032161985.1 Mycobacterium sp. | reverse complement strand
GCCCACCGGTGCTTGCGCCGTCCGTGCTGCGACGGCTGCTCGCGGTCGGGGAGGTCGTGTTTCGGTGACCACTCGATTGCCCAATTCCTATTTCGACGACAAGTACGCCGAAGCGGCGGACCCGTGGGAGTTGGAGGAGCGGTGGTACGAGCGGCGCAAGTATGCGATCACACTGGCATTGCTGCCCTACCCGCGCTACCGGCACGCGTTCGAACCGGGCTGCTCGATCGGAGTGCTCACCGAGCACCTCACCCGTCGGTGCGACCACGTGACGGCCACCGACGTCGCGACAGCGGCACTCGATGCGGCCAACCGCCGCCTTGTCGAGGCAGGCTCCCGGGAACGCGTCACCCTGCTCCAAAGCTCACTCGACGAGCCGTGGCCGACAACGCAATTCGACCTTGTGGTGCTGTCGGAGATCGGCTACTACCTGGAGGCCGCTGAGTTGAGGACCGTGTTGGACCGCGAGGTGGCACGGTTGCAGCGCGGCACCGTCGTCATCGCTGCGCACTGGCGCCACCGGGTCGACGACTACCCGATCACGGGGGACCGCGCCAACGACATCATCGGCGCTACGCCTGGACTCCACCACCTCGGCGGATACCGTGACGAAGACGTCGTCATCGAGGTGTTCGACACCGCGCCGCCGGTTTCGGTTGCTGCTCGCACTGGAGTGCCCGGGGCCTAGCGACTACGCGCGTGGGAAGCCTTGCCCGCCAGCACTTCTCGTTCACGTTCGTTGTCGGTCATCGACGCGGCGCGGTCGAACTCGGCGGCGGCCTCCGCGTCGCGTCCCAGCCGGGCCAGCAGTTCGCCGCGCACGCTCGGCAGCAGATACGAGTCGTCGAGGCCGTCGAGCTTATCCACGATCGCCAGCGCGGAGGCGGGGCCTTTCAAAGGATCAGCCATCGCCACGGCCACCGCCCGGTTGAGCTCGACCACCGGCGACGGCGCCACTTGGCGCAGCCCGTCGTACAGCAGCACGATACGCGCCCAGTCGGTGTCGGTCGCTGTCGGCGCGACCGCGTGGCATTCGGCCAGCGCGGCCTGCAGCGCATACGGACCCCAGCCGACGCCCTTACGCTGCAACGCATTAGCCGCTCGCTCCAGCGCGGCGACCCCGCGCCGAATCTGTGCACGGTCCCACTTGGTCCGATTCTGGTCCTCGAGCAGGATCGGCCTGCCCTCGCCGTCGGTGCGCGCCGCGAAGCGCGACGACTGGAACTCCATCAGCGACACCAGGCCGTGCACCTCGGCCTCGTCGGGCACCAGCGCCGCGAGGATGCGACCGAGCCGCAACGCCTCGCTGCACAGTTCGTCGCGGATCCAGCGCTGCCCGAACGACGCCGAATAGCCCTCGTTGTAGATCAGGTAGATCACGCTCAGCACGGCCGACAGCCGCTGCGGGTATTCCGACCGATCCGGCACCTCAAACGGCACATCCGCGGCGGCCAGTGTCTTCTTGGCCCGAGTGATGCGTGCCGCGACCGTCGCCGTCGACGTCAAGAACGCGCGCGAGATCTCCTCGGTGGTCAGGCCGCCGACCACGCGGAGCGTCAGCGCGATCTGGCCCTCCCGCGACAGCACTGGGTGCGACGAGATGAAGATCAGCCGCAGCACGTCGTCATCGATGCGGTCGGGATCCCACCCCTCAGGAAAGTTCCGGTCCTGTGTCTCGAGCTCCCGCGCCATCGCCGCGTACTTGACGTCGAGGTTCTCCTGCCTGCGCCAATGGTCGATGGCCTTGCGCTTGGCGACGGTGGTCAACCATGCGCCCGCGTTGCGCGGCACACCGGACGATGGCCACTGGGTCAGCGCGTCGACGAGGGCTTCCTGCGCCAGGTCCTCGGCGAGCCCGACGTCGCCGACCGCGCGGGTCAGCGTCGCGACGATCTTGGCCGCCTCCATCCGCCACACTGCATCGACGGTCTGCTGAAGATCGGGCACGTGCCCATTGTGCCGAGTGGCTCAGGCCGTCCCCAGCAGCGCGGCGGTCACGCTCGCGAACATCGTGGACTTGATCGCCTTCAGGGTGCCGGGATCCTTGCCCCTCAATGTCGTCACGAGGTCGACGGCAGTCGTCGTCACCTTGCCCTCCGGAGCGGTCGCGGTCACCAGGCCGATCGCCTCGGCGTCCGCGCCGCCGTAGCGACGTCCGGTGGTCATCGCCTCCACCGCGGCGGCAGGTGTGAGCTTCGACTGGATGAGGGCCGCCATGCCCGGCGAGAACGGGATGTGGATGTCCACCTCGGGGAAGCAGAAGTAGCCGCGGTCGACTCGCATGACCCGGAAGTCGTGGGCAGTTGCGAGCATCGAGCCGGCGCCGAACGCGTGCCCGTTGATCGCCGCGATGGTGGGAACCGGCGCGATGAGTACGCGCGCGAGTAGCTGCTGGACCTGATCGATGTACCAGTCGCCTTGATCGCTATGGGCGGCAAGCCAATCCAGATCCAGACCGTTCGAGTAGAACTTGCCTGATCCGGTGGTGACCAACGCCTTGGCGTCGCCCGAATCGATGCGGTCAAGGAAGCCGTTGACTCCTGCCAACCATTCCGGCGAGAACCGGTTCTCGTCCACACCGAGGGTCAAAACCGCTATGTGGTCGGTGATTTCGAGGTGTGCGGACATCGGTGTCTCCCTACTTGACGGACAGAATCGCTTCGACCGCGGCCGCAAGCCGGCGGCGCGTGGCGTCGGTGGGTGGCATGGGCCTGCGCAGCATCAGACCCGTGGGGAGTCCGACGATGCAGTCCTCGATCACGGCGACCGATGCGGCGTCTTTGCGGTCCCACATGTCGATCGACAGCCGGATCAGCAGGTCGCGAAGCTCGGTGTCCAGCGCGCCCAGTTGGGCCTGCACCTCGGCCGGGGCTTCGCCGATCAGCTCCTCGCGGGGGATCCGCAGCCACAGCTGGGCCGACGACGGGTACTGCTCGCTGAACACGGCGGGCGTATCGGCCGCTACGACGACGGCACGGACGGGGTCGTCTTCGGCGTCGACGGCCTCCCGCTGCAACGCCAGGAAGCGCCGGGCGGCACGCACCCAGGCGCGGCCGACCAACCCGCCCCGGGAACCGAACGCGTGATAGATCGCGCCGTTGGAGATGCCGGCCCGTTCAGACACCGCGCGGATGGTGACGGCCTTGACGCCGCCCTCGACCGCGAGTTCTTCGGCCGCGTCGAGCATCGCGTCGCGGTCGTACACCTGAGGCCGTGGCATGGCCGCCACGATAACAGAGCAGATGCTCTGTTATCAAATGTGTGCGTGACACGCCGAGGCAATGCGGGCTGTAGCAACCGTTCGAGGCGGAAAGTAGTGATATGGCGCATCGGCTGGTCACCGCGTACCGCGAGGGGCGAAAAGCCTTTCCGCATACGCTTCTCAACCCCTACGCGGGGAAGGGTGACCGTGCGGTGGCACGGATGTGGCGGCTGGGTTGGCAACGGGCCGCCGAGGACAGCCGCGGCATACCGCCCGAGGCTGAGCGCATCGAGCGGTTGGCAGCCGAGATCGACGCCCTGCTCGACTGACTCGCGGCAGGAAACTCAGCCCACCGCGCGGCCTGCGCCCTCCCAGAATTGTGCGCGCACCGACTTCTTGTCCGGCTTACCCAGCGCGGTCACCGGTACCGAGTCGACGACGATCACCTGCTTCGGCGACTGCACCGAACCCTTGCGGTCCTTGACCGCGGCCTGGATCTCGGCGGTCATCTTCGACACCGCCTCCTCATCGGACGGCGCGTCGGGCCGCAGCACCACCACCGCCGTCACCGCCTCACCCCACTTCTCGTCCGGGGTGCCGATCACACATACCTGCGCGACCGAGGGATGTTCCGCCACAACGTCTTCCACCTCGCGGGGGAACACGTTGAAGCCGCCGGTGACGATCATGTCCTTCGTCCGGTCGACGATGTACCAGAAGCCGTCCTCGTCCTCGCGGGCCAGATCACCGGTGTGCATCCAACCGTCATGAAAAGTTCGCGACGTCTCGTCAGGCAAGTTCCAGTACCCGCCGGACAAGAGCGGACCGGACACGCAGATTTCACCGACCTCGCCTTGCGGCACTGGATTGCCATCGCCATCGAGCAGGGCCGTTCTACAGAACACCGTCGGCCGCCCGCATGACGTCAACCGTTTCTCGTCGTGGTCGCCCTTGGCCAGGTACGTGATCACCATCGGGGCCTCGGACTGGCCGTAGTACTGCGCGAAGATCGGGCCGAAGCGGCGGATCGCCTCGGCCAGCCGCACCGGGTTCATCGCCGAGGCGCCGTAGTACACCGTCTCCAGCGAGGACAGATCCCGAGTGTGCGAATCCGGGTGGTCCATCAGCGCGTAGATCATCGACGGCACCAGCATGGTGGCCGTGATCTTCTGCTCCTCAATGGTTTTCAGCACTTCGGCCGGGTCGAACTTGGTGAGCACAA
>JAVRPX010000046.1:0-6258 GCA_032161985.1 Mycobacterium sp. | reverse complement strand
CGGTGCAATCGATGACCACCACCAAGACGCACGACGTGAATTCGACGCTGCAGCAGATCGCCGAGCTCACCGCGACCGGCTGCGACATCGTCCGGGTGGCCTGCCCGCGTCAGGAGGACGCCGATGCATTGTCCGAGATCGCCAGGCACAGCCAGCTCCCGGTAATCGCCGACATCCACTTCCAGCCCAAGTACATCTTCGCCGCGATCGACGCCGGCTGCGCCGCGGTGCGCGTTAATCCGGGCAATATCAAGGAATTCGATGGCCGGGTCAAGGAGGTGGCCAAGGCTGCAGGCGCCGCGGGCATCCCGATCCGCATCGGCGTCAACGCCGGCTCGCTGGACAAGCGGATGATGGAGAAGTACGGCAAGGCGACACCCGAGGCGCTGGTCGAAAGCGCGCTGTGGGAGGCGTCGCTGTTCGAGGAGCACGGCTTCGGCGACATCAAGATCAGCGTCAAGCACAACGATCCCGTGGTCATGGTCGCCGCCTACGAGTTGTTGGCCGCGCAGTGTGACTACCCCCTTCACCTCGGAGTGACCGAGGCCGGCCCGACATTCCAGGGCACCATCAAGTCCGCGGTCGCGTTCGGCGCCCTGTTGTCCAAGGGCATTGGCGACACCATCCGGGTATCGCTGTCGGCGCCGCCGATCGAAGAGGTCAAGGTCGGCAACCAGATCCTGGAATCGCTGAACCTGCGGCCCCGCGGACTCGAGATCGTGTCCTGCCCGTCGTGCGGTCGCGCGCAGGTCGACGTCTACACGCTGGCCAACGCGGTCACCGCCGGACTGGACGGGCTCGACTTCCCATTACGCGTCGCGGTGATGGGCTGCGTCGTCAACGGTCCGGGTGAGGCGCGCGAGGCCGACCTCGGCGTCGCCTCCGGAAACGGCAAGGGCCAGATCTTCGTCAAGGGTGAGGTCATCAAGACCGTGCCGGAGGCGCAGATCGTAGAGACTTTGATCGAAGAGGCCATGCGAATCGCCGAAGAGCGCGGCGACGAATCATCTGGCAGCGGTTCGCCGGTTGTCACCGTAAGCTAAAGCAAGACCCTGTGTGGGGGGCCACCCACCGCCCCGGGATCCGCAGAAAGAGTTTCCATGTCGGCTCCGCCGCTTTTTCGCCTCGTCGACGAGCGACGGGTGTCGGTGGTGCGTGACGCCGAGACGGTTCACCGGGTGCTCGACGAGGATCCCGTCGGTTCCTGCATGGTGGCGTCGCGGGTCGCGGAGCACGGCGTCGAGCCATCCGCGATCGGCGGTGAGCTGTGGACGCGGCGGCGGGCCAGCGAATCGCTGTGCTACGCGGGCGCGAACCTGATTCCGTTGCGCGGCGACGTCCATGATCTAAATGCGTTTGCGGACAAGGCGATGAGCACCGCTCGACGCTGCTCGTCATTGGTCGGCCGGGCCGAATTCGTGATGCCGATGTGGCGGCGCCTCGAGCACGCCTGGGGCCCGGCGCGCGATGTGCGTGAGCATCAGCCGCTGATGGCGTTGAGCACGGCGCCGCAATCGCGGATCGACCCAGCCGTGCGCCCGGTTCGCATCGACGAACTCGACGCGTATCTCGTGGCGGCCATCGACATGTTCATCGGCGAGGTCGGTGTCGATCCGCGAGTCGGCGACGGCGGGCGCGGCTACCGGCGGCGGGTCGCGGGGCTGATTGCCGCGGGCCGGGCGTGGGCCCGGTTCGAGCGCGGCCGAGTGGTCTTCAAGGCCGAGGTCGGGTCGCAGTCGCCGGCGGTCGGACAGATCCAGGGCGTTTGGGTGCATCCCGATTGGCGCGGCCAGGGGCTGGGCACCGCGGGCACCGCGACGCTGGCGTCGGCGGTGGTGCGCAGCGGCCGCGTCGCGAGCCTGTACGTCAATGACTTCAACACCGTCGCCCGCGCCACCTACGCGCGCATCGGTTTCACCACGGTCGGCAGTTTCTCCACGGTCCTCCTCGACTGATTACGCTTCACCCATGACCGACAATGACCGCAGAGTGGCACGCAGGGAGATCGCCGACGCGTTGGTGCGCGCACTCGAACGGCGCCACGAGCTGCTCGATGCCATCGTGGACTCCGAGGATTACGACGCGGCCATCGATGCGATTGCAACGATGCTCGGCACGTCCGAGGTCAGCAGCGATGCGGTGCTGCGGCTGTCCTTCGACCGGCTCACCAAGGTGTCGCGGCGCAGGATCGCCGCAGAACTCGAGGATCTGAACACTCAGCTCAGCTTCACCATGGGCGAGCAGTCGGGGGGCGCGGGACAAAATCTGTCGTTGCGGCCGTTCGCGGCCGACAAGGACCGCGACATCTTCGCCGCGCGCACCGACGACGTGCGTGCGGCAGGAGATGGCTCGGGTGCGCCCCCTGGTGACCTCGACGACGAGATCCGCGCGGCGATCACCCGGGTCGACGCCGAAGAGGCCGCGTGGCTGGTTGCGCTCGATGGGTCGGACAAGGTTGGCATGGTGTTCGGCGAGTTGGCCGGCGGCGAGGTGAATGTGCGGATCTGGATACACCCCTCCTACCGCAAACGGGGTTATGGCACGGCGGCGCTCCGCAAGTCGCGTTCGGAGATGGCCGCGTACTTCCCTGCTGTCCCGCTGGTGGTGCGAGCACCCGCGGCGGGTCCCTACGGGGCGTAATTCGCGACTTCTGCATGAGGGCTGTGTTTCTGGGCCGAATAACGACCCTGATGCAGAAATCGGTGCGCCTCCCCCAAGTTAAGGTCTCGGGTTCGTAACATCGGCCCCAATGGCAACTTCAGTATCACGTGTTTTTGGACTACTGACGGCCGCAATGCTGGTGGCGGCGACGCTCAATGCGTGCACCCCGAAGCCGAACGGACCCGAACCGATCGCTGAGCAATTCTTCGCCGCGCTGGCCACAGGCGACACCGGGGCCGCAGCCGAGCTCAGCGACAAGCCCACCGACGCCAGGGCCGCCCTCAACGAGGCATGGGCCGGACTACAGGCCCTCCGGTTGGACGCGCAGATCGTGGGCTCGAAGTACGCCCAGGACACGGGCAGCGTCACTTACCGCTACACCTGGCATCTGCCGAAGAACCGGACCTGGACCTACGACGGACAACTGAACATGATCCGCGACGAGGGCCGCTGGGAGGTCCGCTGGAGCGCAACGGGGTTGCACCCGAGGCTCGGCGAGCACCAGACCTTCGCGCTGCGTGCCGACGCGCCGCGGCGGGCGTCCGTCAACGAGCGCGGCGGCACCGACGTGTTGGTGCCCGGCAATCTGTATCACTATGCGCTGGACGCGAAGTCGGCAGGCGGCGCGTTGATGCCGACGGCCCGGGCGGTGGCTGATGCGCTGCGACCGTTCGACAACACCTTGGATGCGCAGCGGCTCGCCGAGCAGGCCAGCTCGTCGAAGGATCCGCTGAGCCTGATCACGCTGCGCCAGTCCGATCACGACCGGGTGGCCGGGGCCATCGGCGCACTGCCCGGCGTAGTCGTTTCGCCGCAGGCCGAACTGCTGCCGACGGACGATTCGTTCGCTCCCGACATCGTCAGCCAGGTCAAGAAGGCGGTCGTCGACGACCTCGACGGCGACGCGGGCTGGCGCGTGGTCAGCGTCAATCAGAACGGTGCCGACGTCGACGTGCTAAACGAAGTGCCGGGGGCTCCTGCGCCTTCGGTCACGATCAGCCTGGATCGGTCCGTGCAGATCGCGGCGCAGGACGCCGTCAACACCACCGGTAAGAAGGCGATGATCGTGGTGATCAAGCCGTCGACCGGTGAGATCCTTGCCGTCGCGCAGAACGCGGCCGCCAACAGCGAGGGACCGCTCGCGACCACCGGCCTCTATCCGCCAGGGTCGACGTTCAAGATCGTCACCGCAGGCGCGGCGATCGACCGAGACATGGCCACGCCGAACACGTTGCTCTCTTGCCCGGGTGTCATGGACATCGGCCACCGCACCATTCCCAACTACGGCGGGTTCGACCTCGGCACGGTGCCGATGTCGCGTGCATTCGCCAGTTCGTGCAACACCACCTTCGCCGAACTCGCCAGCAGGATGCCGCCGCGCGCGCTCACGATGGCCGCCGCGCAGTATGGGATCGGCCCGGACTACCAGATCGAGGGCATCAACACGGTGTCCGGCTCGGTGCCGCCGACGGTGAACCTTGCCGAGCGCACGGAGGACGGCTTCGGTCAGGGCAAGGTGTTGGTCAGCCCGTTCGGGATGGCGATGGCAGCGGCGACGGTTGCGCTCGGGAAAACGCCTGTGCCGCAACTGATTGAGGGTCGCCAGACGGTTATCACCGGCGACAGCACACCAATATCGCCGAAGATGCTCGACGGGCTGCGGCCGATGATGCGATTGGTGGTCACCAACGGCACCGCCAAAGACCTCGACGGATCGGGTGACGTGCGCGGCAAGACGGGTGAGGCCGAATTCGAGGGCGGTTCACACTCGTGGTTCGCCGGCTACCGCGGGGACATGGCCTTCGCCGCGTTGATCGTGGGGGGCGGCAGCTCGGAATACGCGGTGCGGATGCTCAAGGGCATGTTCGAACAGCTGCCGCCCGACTACCTGGCCTGAGTAGCCGGGCAGTCTCGAAGCGTCGTCGACGGTACCGTTAGTACCGGCATGACAGGTATCAACCACGAATCCGCGATGCGCGTCTCCGACGCCGACCGCAACGGCACGCTGCGGCGGCTGCACAATGCCGTCGCGCTCGGGCTCATCGACATCGACGAGTTCGAGGAACGCTCGGCGTTGGTGTCAACGGCCCGCATGCACTCCGACCTCGACGCCCTCGTCTTCGACCTGCCCGGACCTGGGGCGATCGTGACGTCGGCCACCGACCGGGTGGAATTGCGCGGGGTGCTCGGCTCACTCAAGCGCCAGGGGGAGTGGATCGTGCCGACGCGGCTTGCCCTGCACCGGCGGATGGGTTCCGTGGAGCTGGACCTGACGCGGGCGCGGTTCGCAGGGCCGATGGTGGTCGTCGAGCTCGACATGAAGTTCGGCGGGCTGGACCTCCGGCTGCCCGAGGGGGCGAGCGCGTCGATCGACGACGTCGAGGTCATCGTCGGCAGCGCGCATGACCACCGCAAGGACTCACCCGCCGAGGGCACACCGCACGTCATCCTCACCGGAAAGGTGGTCTGCGGGTCCGTCTCGATCCGCGGCCCCCGCCGGTCATGGCGGTTCGGCCCGTTCGACCGCTGATCAGCGCTTAAACAGCTGCGAACCGATGCGGACCAGCCGGTCCCATCCGGCCGGGCGGGCGACGAGCTTGCCGATCAGCGGTGTGGAGTCGAAGTACGAAACCCTCTCGGCGATCAGGCCATTGGTGAACGTGAAGCGGTCGACGGCGTCCCAGGCGATCGGTTTGCCGCCGTACGTTCCGCTAAGGGTGAATTCGATGAATACCTCTTGCTTGCCATGCCCGACCCGGTGCACGTCGGCGTGCAGGTCAGGCACAAGCGCGAACAGCCGCTGAAACGACTCCCGGCACGCTTGCCTGCCGCGCAGGGTGCCCATCATGGGCTGGACCAACACGATGTCGTCGCTCCACAGCGCCTCGTGCTTGGCCAGGTCCGGGGTGCGCCACGTCTCGGCGAATCGTTCGGCGAACCCGGCGGCGAACTCCTCGTCAACCTCATCGATGGTCATGGCACCAGAATGTAGCGAGCAGGTCAGACTATTCTGGCGTCATGCCTGTTCGCACCGCCCTTGGCTCCGGGGCGCTCTCTCCGACGCTGCCGGTGCCCCGCTCGATCGTGCCTCCGGAGTACGCGTGGAAGTCGACCGTCAAAGAGGGCAGCGAGCCGTGGGTACAGACGCCCGAGGTGATCGAGAACATGCGTGTCGCCGGGCGCATCGCGGCGGGCGCGCTCGCCGAGGCATGCAAGGCCGTCGCGCCCGGTGGCACCACCGATGAGCTCGACCGCATTGCCCACGAGTACATGGTCGACCACGGCGCCTACCCGTCGACGCTGGGCTACAAGGGCTTCCCGAAGTCCTGCTGCACGTCGCTCAACGAGATCATCTGCCACGGCATCCCTGACGATACGGTCATCGAGGACGGTGACATCGTCAACATCGATGTCACCGCCTATATCGGCGGTGTGCACGGCGACACCAACGCCACTTTCTTGGCCGGTGATGTGTCCGAGGAGCATCGCCTGCTCGTCGAGCGCACCCACGAGGCGACCATGCGTGCGATCAAGGCTGTCAAGCCGGGCCGTGCGCTGTCGATCGTCGGCCGCGTCATCGAATCGTATGCAAACCGC
>JAVRPX010000045.1:0-18017 GCA_032161985.1 Mycobacterium sp. | reverse complement strand
CGTAGTTTGACCGTCCCCAGTCTGGGGAATTACATGACGCGTGACTTTGCCGTCGATTTCCGTCGAGCCCACGCTGCCCCGCGCAATCGGTCCCCTCTCGTCGGCAGTGATCGACACTCTTCAGCGCGGCAGGCCCGCGCTCCATGCCCGGCCAATCGACGTTCCGGTCCTTGAGGCCGATCCTTACGGGCTCGATCTGCAGCTGGCGCTTTACACCTGTTACGAGCTGCACTACCGCGGGTTCGCCGGGGTCAACCCGCGCTGGGAGTGGAATCCGGCACTGCTGCATGTCCGCGGCCGCCTCGAAGATGCGTTCCTGAGCGCGGTGCGTCACGACGTCGGCGAGATCGGACCCGAGGAGACCGCCGCCGACGCGATGGACGCGTTGTCGGTAGAACCGGTCAACGGCACGGGCCCGTCGTACTACCTGCGCGACACCGGGACCTGGGAGCAGATGCGGGAGTACTTCGCGCATCGCTCGCTGTATCACCTCAAGGAGGCCGACCCGCATGCCTTCGCGATCCCAAGGTTGATCGGACAGGCCAAGGCGTCGTTCGTCGCCGTAGAGTTCGACGAATACGGCGGCGGCCGCGGAGAGCGGGTACACCAACAACTGTTCGCCGACTTGATGGACGCCGCGGGCCTCGACTCAACCTACCTCGGGTATCTCGATGCCGTGCCGGCCGACGCGCTGGCCTCGGTCAACCTGATGTCACTGTTCGGTCTGCACCGCGAGCTGCGCGGCGCTGCGATCGGGCATTTCGCATCGACGGAGATCACGTCGTCGCCGGGCGCACGGCGTCTGGTCGAAGCGTTGGAGCGGATGGGCGCACCCGAGCCGTGCGTGGATTTCTACCGCGAACACGTCGAGGCCGACGCGGTCCACGAACAAGTGGTGCGCACCGACGTCGTCGGCGATCTCGTTGCGCGCGAACCAAATCTGGAGCGTGATGTGGTGTTCGGCATCAGGGCACGCGACGTGGTCGAGGACCGGCTCGCCGTGCACGTGATGGCCTGCTGGCAGGCGGCCAGCTCATCGCTACGCCGGCCGCTTGGCTGACCGCTCGGCGGCGCGTTTGCTGCACCGGTGGCTCGTGTCGCACAGCGGATAGCTCTTGCTACGGCGGCATGTGCAGATCGCGACCATGAACCGGTCGGATTCCACCACGCTGCCGTCGGGCATCTCGATGCGCACCGGGCCCTCTACCATCAACGGTCCGGAGGGCACCACCCGAACGATGCGCGCTTCGTTGTCTCTCATGGTTTGTCCGCTCGAATGACCAATAGCTCTTCTTCTCGCCGACCCGGCTCAAGCCGACCGGTCTCTTCAAGCCACTGCGCGCGCGACAACAGCACTGGCCCGAATGGAATCCACTGCCATGCAATGACTTCGGCGTCCAGACCGGAGCTGGCCAGCGCCGCAAGCGTTTGAC
The DNA here is from genome assembly GCA_032161985.1 of Mycobacterium sp. Classification (GTDB taxonomy): domain Bacteria; phylum Actinomycetota; class Actinomycetes; order Mycobacteriales; family Mycobacteriaceae; genus Mycobacterium. Next base: position 16,584 of record JAVRPX010000045.1, on the reverse strand, counting down.
GCGGGCCAGCGAACTCGGACTGCACCAGTAGCAATGTGCCTCCGTCGGCGAGTAATTCGGGCGCGGTCCTGCACAGCGGGTCGAGGACCAGCCGCCCGTCGTATCCGGCATCCCAAGCCCGTGCCGGTCCGAGGTGCGGCCCCAGCTGCACGCGCTCGATGCTCGGATCATGTGGCACATAGGGCGGATTGCAGACAACCAAGTCGTACGGCCCGAATTCCACGCCGCGTGCCCATGAGCCGAGGTGCACCGCCGCCTCCACCCCTGCGGCAGCAACGTTGGCCCGCGCGGAATGCACGGCGCGCGGGCAGATGTCGAAGGCGCTGACCTCCGTGGCGCCCTGTTGGCTGGCCGCGACCGCCACCACACCATTACCGGTACACAGGTCGGCGACCCGGCGGCCAAGCGCGAGCCCGGTCTTGTCCATGACGTCGACGAGTAGTTGAGAGTCTTCCTGCGGGCTATAGACGCCCTCGGTGACGGCTGGGATATCCAGGTCGGTGTATGCGGTTGTCACAGCGGCCTTTCGACAGTGTTTGCTTGCGCGTCAAGCGCTGACGTGCTTAATGCCCGGAATCGCCGCCGTTAAACCACTGGTAAAGGGTTTTACGGATCGGCTTGTGGGGCACTCCTCAGCCGTGCAAGCTTCTGACATCGCTGCGTTGCCAATCCGGCTCGGCGCCGCGGTGCGCCATCGGCAGCTGTTTCATCCGGATGGTGCGCTCGCCGAGGGCATTCTCGAGCGGGTTGCGCCGCCCGATCAAGGACTGCCGATGGCGTCCTGTGACGTCATCGGCCGAGTTTCGAAAGCGGTCGGTTTACATGGCGCGCTACCCGACGTCGCCGGCCTGGCGTGGCGCATCCCGCCACCACCGGACTTGCGGTCATGCTCGCCTTGGGATGTTCTGCTGGCATCGACCCTTGGCAGCAGCGCAGGGCGCGTCATTCTGCGGCCGCTCTTCTCGTGGTCTGGTGCCACGTTCTCCAGCGTCATGCCGTTGCGCTTCAAGGGCGGCCTGTGGTGGGTGCGCGCCCGCCTCGTCACCGATATCGGCACAACGGGTTTGTCACTCGACAATATTCGACACCAAATCGCTTCAGGCGGAGTCGAATTCGATATCGAGCAGGCCGCGGGTACGGGCGGATTCCTACCGTTGGCCCGTCTGACGCTTCGTCACCTCGACCCCAGCTCCGACGATGTCGCATTCGACCCCGCAATGCACACCGACCCGGAAGTCGAGTTGGCTCCGCGCTGGCTCGGCGATTTTCGCCGCGCGGCCTACCGCCGCAGCCGGGAAGGTAGAAGCGGCGAATAACGCTCAGGCCGTGGGCTCCTCGGCGCTCTCGTCGACGTCAGGCGTGTTCTCGCGTGTCGCCATGCCGCCTTCGCCACCCTCATCCGTCGGCCCGGGACGTCCACCTTTGGGCTCGTCGGCGCCTTCGTCGTCGTAGATTCCTTTGCCACGCGGCATGTCGTTGCCTTTCAGTTCGATTCGGTGCGAAGCTTTTCCAGCAGTGAGCCTGCCGCTTCCTTGAGGAACATGTCCTGACCTTCGTCGCCGATCTGAACCAGTGCGACGTCGGTGAAGCCGGCTTCCCAGTACTTGCGCACCGCCTCGACGATCGCGTCGAGGTCCGGCCCGCACGGGATGGAGTCGGCGACGTCCTCCGGACGCACGAACTGCGTGGCGCCCTCAAAGCCTGCCGTCGTCGGCAGGTCGGCGTTGACCGCCCAGCCGCCACCGAACCAGCGGAACTGGTCGTGTGCGCGCTGCACGGCGGCGTCGCGGTCGGGGTCCCAGCAGATCGGTATCTGCCCGATCACCCTGACCTCGCCTCCTAGCCCGGTCGCCCGCCGCGCGTCGTGCCACGCGTCGACGAGGTCCTTGTTCGGCTCGACGGCAATCAGATGGTCCGACAGCGGTGCGAACATGTCGACCGAGCGCTCGCCGGACACCGCGGTGGCGATAGGGACGGGTGTCTCGGGGACGTCCCAGATCCTTGCGGAGTCCACCTCGAAGTACTCGCCCTTCCAGTCGATCAGCTCCCCGGTGAACAACTCGCGAATGATCTGGATGGCCTCTTTGAGCATCAGCTGGCGCCGCGACACCGTCGGCCACCCTCCGCCGACCACGTGTTCGTTGAGGTTCTCGCCGCTGCCCAACCCGAGGGTGAACCGCCCGTCGGCGAGGATCTGCAGCGTGGCGGCCTTCTGTGCGACGACCGCGGGGTGGTAACGCATGGTCGGGCAGGTGACGTAGGTGAACAACTCGACCTGTTCGGTCACCTGGGCGACGGCGCCGAGCACCGACCATGCGTAGGGCGCGTGGCCCTGCGACGCCAGCCACGGGAAGTAGTGGTCGCTGGACACCTCGAAGTCGAAGCCTGCGCGCTCCGCCGAAACGGCATAACGGACAAGCTCTTTAGGCCCGCTCTGTTCTGTCATCAGGGTGTAGCCGAAGCGCGTCATGCCATCGGGGTACCCGGGCATCCACCCCAAGAAACGACTGCCGAAACAGCTACAGCCTGTCCTTGACCGCCGCCGACAGTCTCGCGCCGTCCGCCTTGCCCGCGGCGATCGCGGTCGCGGCCTTCATTACTTGGCCCATCTGCCGCATGCCGGGCCGTTCGCCGATCTCCTCGGCGACTTGCGCGATCGCGGTGTCGGCCACATCGGCCAGCTCGGCCTCGGTGAGCGGTGTGGGCAGGTACTCATCGATAACCCGCGCTTCGGCGTGCTCGTTGGCGGCGAGCTCGCCACGCCCGTTCTGGGTGTAGATCTCGGCCGATTCCGAGCGCTTCTTCGCCTCCCTCGACAGCACCTTGATCACATCGGCGTCGGACAGCTCACGCGACTCCTTGCCTGCGACCTCTTCGGTCTGGATCGCCGCGAGCAGCATCCGCAGTGTCGCGGTGCGCAGCTTGTCCTGCGACTTCATCGCGGTGGTCAGGTCCGCACGCAACCGGTCTTTGAGTTCCGCCATGACGCAAACGCTACGCCGGGGCGTCGGCCCGGCGGTGCTCGTTTTCTGCCAGCGCGCCGACCCGCTGCCGGTCGACGACGTTGTCAATTCACATAGTGATCGACAGGATGGTGACCATGAGCACCGACGCGGGCGGGTCCCCGATGGCAGGGCCGCCGCCGCCGGGCTATCCACCTCCCGGCTACCCGCCACCGGGGTATCAGAGTGATCAACCACCCGCCTACCAGGGCTATCCACCGCCGGGCTATCCACCGCCGGGCTATCCACCTCAGGGTTACCCACCTCAGGGTTACCCACCGCCGGGCTACGGTGGCCCACCGCCCGGTTACGGCCCACCACCGGGCTACGGCCCGCCGCCGGGTTACGGCCCACAAGGTGGTTACCCGCCGCCCGGTTATCCCCCGCCGGGGTACGCGCCATACGGCTACCCGCCCGGATACGGCCCGCCGCCGGTTGCCCAGGCCATCAAGCCGGGCGTCATTCCGTTGCGGCCGCTGAGCCTGTCGGACATCTTCAACGGCGCCGTCGCCTACATCCGGGCGAATCCCAAAGCGACGCTGGGCTTGACGACCGTGGTGGTGGTCGCCGCGCAGATTCTCGCGCTCGTCTTGTCGGTGGGTCCACTGGCCGTCACGGGTGAGCTCACATCGGGGATGACGGGTAGGGAGGTGCCGACTGGTGTGCTGGTCGGCTCGTCGCTTTCGAGTCTCGCCGGCGTCGGCGCCACCTGGCTCTCGGGCATCCTGCTGACCGGCATGCTCACGGTGGTCGTCGGCCGGGCCGTTTTCGGCGCCGGCATCACCATCGGCGAAGCGTGGCAACGGCTTCGCCCACGGCTGTGGGCGTTGATCGGCTTCGCCCTCCTGGAAGGGATCGGCGCACTGTTGATTGGCGTCGTCGGGTTTGGCATCGCTGTCGGCATCGGTTTCGCCTTCAACAGTGTCGCGGGACTGATCGTCGGCATTCCGTTGGGGCTGGCAGTGATCGCGCTGCTGGTCTACCTGGGCACCATGCTGGCCTTCACGCCCTCGATCATCGTGCTGGAACGACTCGAGATCTTCCCCGCGATGGCACGCTCGTTCAAACTGGTGCGCAACGACTTCTGGCGCGTGTTCGGCATATGGCTGCTCGGCCAGATCGTCGCAGGACTGGTCTCTGGGGCGGTTTCCGTGCCGTTCAGCTTCGGCGGCCAATTCCTGCTCATGTCGGCGTCTTCCCCCGTGGCGACGCTCATCGCGCTCGCGCTGCTGTCGGTCGGCAGCGCGATCGGTCAGATCATCACCACACCGTTTAGTGCCGGCGTTGTCGTACTGCTGTACGCCGATCGCCGCATCCGCGCAGAGGCACTCGACCTGGTGCTGCAGATCGGCGCGGCGTTCGGTCCTGGCGCGCCCGACGATTCCACCGATCATCTGTGGCTGACCCGCCAATCCTGACGTGCCAACGATAGACATCGACCGCGATGCCGCCCACGAGGCCGCGCAACATGAACTCGCGAAGCCGATCTACCCCAAGGCGTCGCTGATCGAACGCCTCACGGACTGGGTCGATGAGCTCTTGAACAAGCTGATCTCCGAGGGCTCGTCGGTGCCTGGCGGCTGGTTCACGATCAGTGTCCTGCTGATCCTGCTGGCGATCGCCGTTGTGGTGGCGGTCCGGATTGCCCGGCGCACGATGCGCACTAACCGTGGCGGCGGGTACGCGCTATTCGGTGAACATGAACTCAGCGCCGCCGAACACCGCGCAACCGCCGAACAGTATGCGGCGGCGGGTAATTGGTCGGCCGCGATCCGTCACCGGCTCAGAGCCGTCGCACGTCAGCTGGAAGAGAGCGGCGTGCTCGATCCGGTTCCTGGCCGAACCGCGACCGAACTGGCCCGCGATGCCGGCCGGGCTATACCGCATCTCGCCGCGGAACTGACCAGAGCCGCAGAGGCTTTCAACGACGTCACCTACGGCGAACGGCCGGGAACCGAATCCGCGTACCGGATGATCGCCGACCTCGACGAGCACCTGCGGTCCCGCACGTCGGCGGCGGACGCAGGCGTCGCCGTGCCCACCGTGGCCGATGGCTGGGTAGAAGTGCAATGACGGCCGTCGGACCGACCATCGTTCAGCGGTGGCGCGGCGTCAGGTGGGTGCTGCTCGCGCTGCTCGTCATCGTCGCGGTGGCGACGCTGAGCACCTATCTGACCGCGCCGCGTCCAGGCGGCGCAATGGACCCGGCATCGACGTCGCCAGAGGGTGCAAGGGCGCTGGTCACGGTCCTTCGTGACCACGGCGTGGACGTGACCGCTGCCGACGATATCGCGGCGGTGGAGCGCGCGGCACGACCCGACACCCTGATCCTTGTCGCGCAGACGCTCTTCCTCCTCGACGAGGACCAGCTGCACCGGTTGGCCGCGCTCCCCGGCGACAGGCTGCTGGTGGAGCCGGTGTCTCGGACCCGTGAGGAACTCGCGCCGCAGATCCGCATCGGCGGCACCACCACGTTCGGTGACACCAGTCCCGACTGCGACTTGCGGGAGGCGACGCGTGCGGGTCAGGTGCAGTTCGGTCTGAGCGAAGCGTATGAGGCGGTCGACAAGGCGACCGTGACGAGCTGCTACGGCGGCGCCCTGGTTCGTTACACGGCCGACGGTCGCGAGGTGACGGTCGTTAGCGCATCCAGTTTCATGACCAACGCCGGCCTGCTCAAGGAAGGTAACGCCGCGCTCGCGATGAACCTCGCAGGCTCACATCCGCGGGTGATCTGGTACGCCCCGCAGCACAGCGAAGGCGATAGCGAATCCGGTGGTGAAGCAACACTTTTCGGCCTCATCCCTGACCGCGCGAAGTTGATCGTCCTGCAGCTGTGTCTGGTCGTTGCGCTGGTGGCGGTGTGGAAGGGCCGTCGGGTCGGCCCGCTGGTCGCCGAACAGTTGCCTGTGGTGGTCCGCGCATCGGAGACCGTCGAGGGCCGCGGACGGCTCTACCGGTCGCGGCGCGCGCGCGATCGCGCCGCGGAAGCGCTGCGGACGGCCGCGTTGCAGCGGATGACGCCACGCCTCGGCCTCGCACACGACGCAGCGCCTGCCGCGGTGGCCCAGGCCGTCGCCGAGCGGTGCGGGCTGAACTCACAGGCGGTCGCGCACACGTTGTACGGTCCACCGCCCGCCAACGACCCCGACTTGGTCATCCTCGTTCACGAACTCGACAACATCGAAAGGCAGGTCGCTCAATCGTGACTCAGCCAACAGCGCCGGCGGCATCGTCGGCGACATCTGACTCCGCGCGAAATGCCTTACAGGCCTTGCGCGGTGAGATTGCCAAGGCGGTAATCGGGCAGGACGCAGTCGTCAGCGGGTTGGTGATCGCCCTGCTGTGTCGCGGCCACGTGCTGTTGGAGGGCGTTCCCGGTGTCGCGAAGACGCTGTTGGTGCGGACCCTTGCGGCGGCGTTGCAACTCGACTTCAAGCGGGTGCAGTTCACTCCGGACTTGATGCCGGGCGACGTCACCGGCTCGCTTGTATACGACGCCCGCACAGCCGAATTCGAGTTCCACTTCGGACCGGTGTTCACCAATCTGTTGCTGGCCGACGAGATCAACCGGACTCCGCCCAAGACGCAGGCCGCCCTCCTGGAGGCGATGGAAGAACGCCAGGTCAGCGTCGAGGGGAAGCCGAGGCCGCTGCCGGACCCATTCATCGTCGCCGCGACGCAGAACCCGATCGAGTACGAGGGTACCTACCAGCTGCCCGAGGCGCAGCTCGACCGGTTCCTGCTGAAGCTCAATGTGCCTCTGCCGCCGCGAGATCAGGAGATCGCGATCCTGGACCGTCACGCCCGCGGTTTCGACCCCCGCGATTTGTCCGCGGTGAAACCCGTTGCAGGCGTGGCGGAACTGGCGGCTGGGCGCGAGGCGGTGCGGCAGGTGCTGGTCGCCAACGAAGTCCTCGGCTACATCGTCGACATCGTCGGGGCCACGCGGCACTCGTCGTCGTTGCAGCTGGGTGTTTCGCCGCGCGGCGCGACGGCGCTGCTGGCGACGGCGCGGTCGTGGGCGTGGCTGTCCGGCCGCAACTACGTCACGCCCGACGACGTCAAGGCGATGGCACGCCCGACCCTGCGACATCGGGTCGCGCTTAGGCCGGAGGCCGAACTCGAGGGCGCCAATCCAGACGGCGTGCTCGACGGCATCTTGGCGGCTGTGCCGGTGCCGCGCTAGTGATCCTGACCGGCCGCGCCGGCTTGATTGCGCTGATCTGCGTTCTGCCGCTAGCGATCTCACCCAGGCCCGCAATCGCCTTCGTCGTGCTGCTGGCGGCGTTGGTGGCGGTGATCATCGTGGACGTGATGCTGGCGGCCAGCACGCGCGGACTCACCTGCAGCAGGCTGGGTGAGACCGCCGCGCGGCTGGGTCAGCCCGTCGACGCGGTGTTGGTGGTCGAGAACCCGAAAGGGCGACGGCGCTTCCGCGGACAGATCCGCGACGCCTGGGCGCCCAGCGCCCGCGCGGAGCCACGCACACATGACGTCAATCTCGCTGCGGACCAACAGGTTCGTCTCGTCACTCGATTGCAGCCGGTCCGTCGCGGCGATCAACGCTCCGCGCTTGTCACCGCACGCTCGGTCGGCCCGCTGGGTCTGGCCGGTCGGCAGAGCTCGCACCGGGTGCCGTGGCAGATCCGGATACTGCCGCCGTTCCTGTCGCGGAAGCACCTGCCGGCGCGGCTGGCGAAGCTGCGCGAACTCGAAGGCATGACGCCGGTGCTGATCCGCGGCCAGGGCACCGAATTCGATTCGCTTCGCGAGTATGTCATCGGAGACGACGTCCGATCCATCGACTGGCGCGCGACCGCCCGGCGCGGAGACGTGGTGGTGCGGACGTGGCGGCCGGAGCGTGACCGTCGCGTCGTCATCGTGCTCGACACCGGACGCACGTCGGCAGGCCGCGTCGGGGTGGACCCGACTGCCAGCGATCCCGGGGGCTGGCCCCGACTGGATTGGTCGATGGACGCCGCGCTCCTCCTCGCCGCGCTGGCGGCCCGCGCGGGTGACCACATCGACTTCATCGCGCACGATCGGGTGACACGCGCCGGCGTCTACAACGCCTCGCGCAGTGAGCTTCTCGCGCAGTTGGTGGAGGCGATGGCGCCGCTGCAGCCCGCGCTGGTGGAATCCGACGCCCGCGCGATGGTGGCCGCGGTGCGACGACGGATCCGGCAACGGGCTCTCGTGGTCCTCCTGACGGATCTGAACGCGTCGGCGCTCGACGAGGGTTTGATGGCGGTGTTGCCTCAGCTGTCCGCCAAGCATCAGGTACTACTCGCGGCTGTCGCGGACCCTCGCGTGGATGACCTGGCGGCCGGTCGCGCCGACGCGGCCCAGGTGTACGACGCCGCGGCGGCCGAACGCGGGCGCAACGACCGGCGCGCGATCGCGTCGCGGCTGCGGCGCTCGGGTGTCGACGTGGTGGATGCCCCGCCCGAGGAACTGGCGCCAGCGCTCGCCGACCATTATCTAGCGATGAAGGCCAGCGGCCGGCTTTAACCCGCTGGGACGACGTCGGGTGCGTCGTCGACGTCGCCGGTCTCGCCGGCCCTGACCGCCTTGCGACCGAAGTGGAAAATATAAGCGAGGAAGGTGATTTCGGCGGCGACGCCAATGGCGATCCGGGCAACCGTCGGTAGCGGTGACGGTGTCACCAGGGCCTCGATCAGCCCCGACACGAACAGCACACCGATCAGCCCGACCGCCACTGCCACCACGGCTCTGCCCCGTTCGGCGAGCACCTGACCCCGCGGCCGGTCGCCTGGCGACACCACCGACCAGCCAAGCCGCATCCCTGCGGAGCCGGCCAGGAAGACTGCCGTCAGTTCGAGTAGCCCGTGAGGGGTAAGCAGCCCCAGGAAGATGTCGGCCTTGCCCGCATCGAACATGAACGCCGCGATCACGCCGAGGTTGAGTGCGTTCTGGAACAGCAACCACGGGATCGGTATGCCGAGCAGGATCGCGAACGCGATGCATTGGACCGAGACCCACGCGTTGTTCACCCACACCTGCAGCGCGAACGACCCGGCGGGGTTCACGCTGTAGTAGGACGCGAAGTCGTGGTTGACCAATTCGTCTATCTCGCTTGGGGTTTTGAGGCTCGCTTGCACCTCGGGGTTGCCAGACACCCACAGGGCGACCAGGACGACCACCAAGAAGAACGCCACGGCCGTGCCGAGCCACCACCGCCAGCCCCGATAGGCGACCACCGGGAACGACACCGTCCAGAACCGGACGAACTCACTCCACAGCGGTGCGTGGGCGCCGGTCACCGCCGAACGCGCCCCCGCGACCAGCCCCGACAACCGGCCGATGAGCACCGAATCGGTCGACGCGGTCCGCACCATCGACAGGTGGGTCGACACCCGCTGGTAGAGGTCGACCAATTCGTCGACCTCCGCGCCCGTCAACCGCCGACGCCGCTTCACCAGCACCTCGAGCCGGTCCCACGTCGGGCGGTGCGCCAGCACGAACGCGTCGACATCCACATGGCAAATCCTAGTAGCGTGGTTCGGTATGGTCCGCCAGCAAGAACAAGTGGTGACAGGGGACGCGGTGGTCCTGGATGTTCAGATCGCCCAGTTACCCGTTCGGGCGCTGTCGGCGATGATCGATTGCACCGTGGTATTCGTCGCCTACCTGATCGGCATGCTGTTGTGGTCGACCACGCTGACCCAGTTTGATACCGCGCTGTCGGCCGCGGTGCTGATCATCTTCACAGTGCTGGCGTTGGTGGGGTATCCAATCGCGTTCGAGACGGCGACACGGGGCCGATCGCTGGGCAAGATGGCGCTGGGGCTGCGGGTGGTGTCGGAGGACGGCGGTCCGGAACGCTTCCGCCAAGCGCTGTTTCGTGCGCTGTCCGGGGTTATCGAGATTTGGATATTCGTCGGCGGGCCTGCGGTTATCTGTAGCCTGTTGTCACCAAAGGGAAAACGCATCGGCGACGTGTTCGCAGGCACTGTGGTGATCAGTGAGCGTGGGCCGCGGATGCCCCCACCGCCGCTGATGCCGCCGCAGCTGGCGTGGTGGGCGTCGTCGCTTCAACTGTCGGGCCTCGGCGCCGACCAGGCCGAGCTGGCTCGCCAGTTCCTCTCCCGCGCATCGCAATTGGATCCTCAGGTACGCGATCAGATGGCCTACCGGATCACGGGTGAGGTTGTCGCCCAGATATCGCCGCCGCCCCCGCCCGGCACTCCGCCGCAACTGGTGCTGGCCGCGGTGCTGGCCGAGCGGCACCGTCGGGAACTGGCGAGGTTGCGCCCGTCGCCGCCGGTCGGTCCTCCGCCTCAGTGGCCGCAGTGGCCCGCGCAGCCCGCGTACCAGCAGCCGATGTCACAGGCATCGCCGCCGTCTGCCGACTCCGGCGGGTTCACTCCGCCGAGCTAGCCTTCAGCGGTAGCGAATGCCGAACAGCAGCAGCGCTGCTCCGATGAAGCTGGTGACCGTGCGGGCGTGGTTCCACGCAGTCCAGGTCGAGAAGTACGCCTGCCACTCGCGCGCCGCGTCGGCTGCCGACAGCCCGACTGGGTTCACTGTGTCGAGATGGTTGTTCAGCGGCACGTTGAAAACCATCGTGATGACCGCGCTGAGGATGGCGAACACCGCGCCGACCAACACCCACCAGCTACCGGGCTGCTGCAGCTGAATCACGGCGATGACGCCGACCACCAGGGCCAGGATCGTCGCGCCGAAGTAGCCCAGCAGGAATACCGGGTTCGAGTTCGCCTCGGCGTTGATGCCACGCATCGCGGTGATGGCATCGACAGGGCCGATTCGATCCAGGCCGCGCATCACGAAGGCGGAGAACACATACATCATGCCGCCTGCGGCCGCCGAGAAGAGAGCAGCGATGGAGGTCAGGATGACCAAGGGGCTTGTATTCATGACCAGAAGTCAACCGGGAACAGCCGAGACGATCCATCGTTCACCGTCCCGACCGCATACGTGAGCGTCTACCGTTCCTAGTTATTAGTTAGTGAGCAGGATTGAGTCCTGTGCGGCCCGAACGGTGTTGGCCGCTGGCGGTGGGTGTTTTCCGGTGGACCGGCATGCCTCGTGGTGGGCGTGTCGGTGGGCCGGAACTGCGGCGCCGTCGTTGTGTGGTGCTCGGCTGATGTTCGGGCCTGGCCGGTGGCGTGCCCGCAGCGGTCCGCTGTCCGCTGCGGGGTCCTGCCGGCCGCCGCCTGATCGCCAGTCCGAGGCCACGTCTGCCGATCGCGGCCGCCGCGGCATGGTGCCGGGTAACCGGTTCGGAAGTCTGCTGTTGCAAGGGTTCGCGCCAGTGTTGAGCACCCCAGCGGCTGGTGTCGGCCGGGTCCACCCCGATCACGGCGATCCCGCGGCGGCTGGCCATACCGGTCAGCCGGGTCCGGAACCTGGCGGTGGGAATACCGGCTACCGTGCGGCGCAGTCGCTTTCCGCGGTGACCGCGGCCGAGGGTTTCCCGGCCGGTGGCGCGCGTGTCGGCGAAGTTGAGGTTCTCGACCACCAACGCCGAGCAGTTGTGCTGTTGGGCGTGATCGAGCAGATCGGTGATGGCCGCACGCACCCGCCCGTCGCGCCGTGACGCCCGCAGCCCAGCGGTGACCACCTCGATGGTGACCGGCTCACCGATCGGATTACCGAACGCATCGAGCACGCAGGCGGCCAAGTGGCCGTGGTTGAGATCCACCCCCAGCACCCGCCCGGTGCGCAATTCATCGAATGAGGACACTGGTTCGGGCGAGGTTTTCCAGGACGCATCCAGATACCAGCGGCCCCGATCCGGGTCGTAGCTGATGTCGTAACGCACCGCCCGTCGTGCCGCCACTCGCGCCAACCATTCGCCGTCGCGGTGGGTGAATTGCACCGGCACGGCGATCTGCAGGTGGGCGCCCAGTTCCTCGACGAGGGCGGATGGAACCTTGACCCGCAGCCGTCCGTGCTCGTCGACGCGGATGGTTTCGTTGCCGCCGGACTTGCCCGACTCGCCGTCGGCGGTCAAAAACATCCGCGCGGCATCCCAGCGGTCCCGCCACAGCTGTTCGTCCATGTCGGAGGCGGCGAGGTGGTTACGGTTGCGCCACAACCGTTTCCCGCCCACGGTGATCGACGGACGACCGGCGGTCAGGACATCCTCGGCGGTGGCCAACCGGTCTCGCAACACGGCCAGTCGGCGGGTCTTGGTGAACCGTTCCGCCGCGCTGCGATACCCATGACGCCGGCGGCGCGATCGACCGTGGGGTTCGGTGCCCTCCGCCGGCGCGAGCTGGCCGGGACGCAGTACGCACCGCTGCGCCAGCACCTCAACCGCAGCGCGCAGATCCGCTACTTGGGCGGCCACACCCCGCATCCCCAGCTGGTATTGATCCTCCACGGCGCGGGTGATCGCTCCTGCCCACCGTGACGACGACACCGCGGTGACGGCCTGCTTACGCTCCGCGCGCCACCGGGCGTGGGTCGTGCGATCCAAGCGACCCAGTCGAATCCGCTCGACCAGCTCACCGCGATACACCGACCCCAGCAGCTCGCCCATCGCGGTCAGCGCCTCGGCTTCCTCGGCCGTCGGACGTATCCGAGTCCGGAGCCGCACACCCGCAGGCGCGGGCGCCACCACCACCGGATCACCGATCCGGCGCAGCGACCGCCCCTCAGCGATGCACCACATCCTGGCAGCCACCACCGACATCAACGCCGATCGCCACACTGACACCGCTCACTACCGCGCAGTATCAATCACTTCCGCTCAGTATCCCGCCAGCAGTTGGCAACCCCTGTCCCACGGCCTTGTAGAGCTTGACCGACACCGCGGCCAACCAGGCCCAGACCAGCACGACGGCGGCGGTGAACACCAGAATCGTTGTCGCTCCGCCAGATCCGGACGACAGCGCCATGAAGCTGCCTGCGAACACCACCCCGGTGATGCGTGAGAACCACGCCAAGGACGTCAGGCCGTTGCGGGCGAACCATGTCCCGAGAACGAAGCACGCCGCGACAAGGCAGGCGAAAGCGATGCCCGCCACCGTGAAATGGGCCAGGCCGTGCCAACTGACCTCACCCATACCTGGCGGAGTGCCCGGCGGGAAGCCGTCCGACGGGTCGGCCCGAAAGATCCCGGCGGCGACGAGACCGGCGCCGTAGACCCCGAGCAGACCCGACGCCCACGCCGAAAGGCGCCCCGGTCCGAGGGCGCGGCGCACGCCGACAGCCGCCGCGATCGTCATCGCGCCGGTGACCAGAAAGGTGACGATCTGGATCCAGCCCCAGTCGCCGTTCGCAAGCTGGCTGGCGGCGTGCCGAGTCGGGTCGAAGCCGTCGCGGGTCGCAATCTGCGCGGCGACCACCACCACGTAGATGGGGCCTGCGATGACGCCGTAGCCCAGCAGCGACTTGGTGATCCGGACCGGCAGCGGTGGGCAATCGGTCGTGGTCATGGCGTGCCTCCCGGAGCTAACGGAACTAGACGGTACAGTACCGTAGCATAGAACTAGACTGTCCAGTACCCCTCGGGAGGAGGCGATGTGACAGAGCCGATGCTGGGCCGTTCGGCGCGCAAGCGCCTGACCATCCTGTCGGCGGGCCGAGACCTGTTCCTGACCAACGGCTACCAGGGCACCAGCGTCGACCAGATCGCCGCATCGGCCGAGGTCTCCAAGCAGACGGTCTACAAACACTTCGGTGACAAGCACGAACTGCTGCTGGTGATCGTGGACAACGCGCTGGAGCGCACGGTCGCGCCGTTCCTCGAGAGGATCAGGGCGCTGGCCGACACCGCCGACCTCGAAGCCGACCTGACCGCGCTGGCCGCCGACTACCTGCGCGCGGTCCTGCAAGAGCCGGTTGTTCAGTTGCGACGACTGGTCGTCGGCGAGGCCAACCGGGTGCCCGAGTTGGCGCAGCTCTACTACGACCAGGCGCCCGCCCGCACACTCGCCGCGTTCGCCGACTGCTTTTCCGCGCTGCACGACCGCGGCCTGCTGCACGTCCCCGAACCTGCCGTTGCCGCAGAGCATTTCGCGTTTCTGATCGTCGGGCGGTCCATCGATCAGGCCCTGTTCTACGGCGGACCGCAGGTGCTGGCCAGCATCGACGTCGACGGCTATATCCGGTCAGGAGTCGGGGTGTTTCTCGCCGGTTATCGGCCGCGCGCGAAGGCGGGATGACGATAGGCTCCCGGAGTGGACGCCGTGGTCGGCCTGCTCGACGGTGTGCGAGCGCGAGGCGCATTCGTGTTGCGGATGATGATGGATCCGCCGTGGTCGATGAGCATCAGAGACGAGGCACCGCTGACGTTGATCTGCCAGACCCACGGCAGCGCGGCGATCGTCGGTGAATGCAGCGGGATCGCCCGACTCGGCCCGGGCGACGTCGCGCTGACCCGCGGCACCGAGCACTACGTCTTCGCCGACGATCCAGCCACGACGCCCATGGTCGTCATCCATCCGGGCCAGCGCTGCGCCACACTGTCCGGCGAGGACCTGCGGTTCGAAATGTCTCTCGGGGTGCGCACATGGGGCAATAGTCCGTCGGGCGCGACGCGCTCGGTGATCTGTGCCTACGAAGGCCGAAGCGAGGTCAGTTCGCGACTGCTCGACGCGTTGCCGAGGGTGCTGGTGCTACGCGCCGACGAATGGGAAACCCCGCTGGTGGACCTGCTCGCTGCCGAGGCAGGCAACGACGGGCCAGGCCAGGAGGCATACCTGGACCGGCTGCTCGACCTGTTGCTGATCGCCGTGCTGCGCACCTGGTTCGACCGCGACGAGAACGCCCCGACCTGGTGGCTCGCCGAACACGACCCGGTGGTTGGCCCGGCACTGAAGTTGATCTACAACAATCCAGCTCATCCATGGACGGTCGCCAATCTTGCTACGGCCGTGGGGAGTTCGCGTGCAGTGTTTGCAAGCAGATTCACCGAACAGGTCGGCGAACCACCCATCGCGTTCCTGACCAATTGGCGACTCGCACTGGCCGCCGACCTGTTGCGGTCCAGCCAGGCCACCATCGCGGCGGTCGCCCGGCAGGTTGGCTACAGCACCCCGTTCGCGTTGAGCAGCGCATTCAAACGCGCCTACGGCGTCAGCCCGAACACCTACCGCGCCAACGCCGCTTACCCGGTTGACGCGTTGGAGGCGCTCTGACGACGGGAGTCCAACGCGTCTGTTCGGGTCTGGTGCAGCACCCACCGAGTTTGCTAACGTTTCAAATGTTGAAACCGCAGCCCGGTCGGGGTGCAGCCAGCCGCTCTAAGCCGCTGGCTCGCAGAAGCACCAGCTTGCGCCGACCACCTTGGTGACATTGCCATACCGGGACGGCCATGTACCGGCCGCACATCTGTAACTCAGCTTTCAAGCCGCCGGCGACGCGCGCGGAGCGAGGGGTTTCGCGCTGCCCCGCCACATTTGCGGCTCAAGTGACATAGGCCTTGCAGTGGTCGGATGTCCATTGCAATGGCGTTGAGGGGCCCAGGCCCCGGCGTTCAGCAGTGACGCGCCTGCCCCTCATCGCCGACCCGCGGCCTGCCCCGCTTACCCCGCTGCGTTGGACTCGTCGGCGCTCTGACGGCGGGCCGCCAACGCCCCGGCGATCGACGCCGACGCGATGGCAACCAACGCTCCCAGCATCAGCGCCGACGGCTCACCGGGCACGAGCAGATGCTGCTCGGTACCAAGCGTTGCTGCGGCGACCGGCACGCCCAATTGCGCGGCCGACAACACCGCCAACGTCACGGGCTGACCGAACAACCGGCCCACGCAATGCGCCAGCACCGCACCCGCCCCGAGGCCGACACCGAGCAGGATCAGCGACGGGTGCTCGCCGAGTTCGCGCACTTGCAGGGATGCGCCCAGCCAGACGAAGAACAGCGGGCTGAAGAACCCCTCGGTGATGCCGAACAGCTGGCGGGCCAGTCGACGCGGTTCGCCGAACCCAGAAATCACCAGGCCAAGGGCGAAGCCTGCCAGCATGATCGACACGTGCGTGGTGACCGCGAGCGCACAGAGGGCGAACAGCAGGATCAGGCTGATGCGGAGTTCGAGCGCGAACTCGCGGTCGTGCGAATAGTCGTGCAGGCGCTTGCGCCATCCGCGCCGATCACCGGCACGCAGCACGACGAACAACGCCGCGGCGAACCCGGCGATCGCCAGGGCGCCGAGCGCCGCGCGTGGCGCCTGGGTTGGGTTGATCACCAATGGCAGCAACACAATCGAGGTGGCGTCCGCGATGGCGATCTGGGTCGTCACGGAAAGCACCTGAGGGCCATTGAGCTTCAGCGAGTCGATCACCGGCAGCGCCAGCGCGGCAGAGGACGACGCCATCAGCACGGCGTACAACGGCGCGTGGCCGGTGCCGAACACGTGTGCCAACATCACACCCAGTACGGCCGCAACGGCTCCGACGGCGACCGCCCGCAGGAACGCCTTCGGAATCTCCGACCGCAACGTCTTGTCCCGTACCGGGACGTGCGTTCCGACGACGAACATCACCAATGCGAACCCGATGTCGGCCAGCAGCGTGAACGTGGCATCGCCTGGATCGACGATCCCAAAGCCCGTCTTTCCGACCACCACCCCGACAAACAGCTCGCCGA
>JAVRPX010000044.1:0-3705 GCA_032161985.1 Mycobacterium sp. | reverse complement strand
GACGATCTCGACGTGTCGATGCGGCTGTTGTCCCGGCTGGCTGCTGACGACGGTGTTCGGCTGCACCTGCCCACGCTCTGGCAGCGCTGCGACCCGTGGAGTTGACGCTGGCGCTGGTGGCGCTGGCTGTGGTGCTCGGATTTGCGATGGTCCGCCCGCGCGGCTGGCCCGAGGCCGTTGCTGCGGTGCCCGCGGCCGGCCTGCTGATCGCACTCGACGTGATCTCCTGGCACGACGCCGCCGCTGAAGTGAGCCGGCTGCTGCCGGTCGTCGGCTTCCTCGCCGCGGTGCTCGTACTCGCACGGCTGTGTGACGACGAGGGACTGTTTCGCGCCGCAGGCGCGGCAATGGCGCGGACGACCTCAGGTGGTCAACAGCGTTTGCTGGTAAAGGTTTTCGTGATCGGGGCTGCCACCACCGCGATCCTGAGTCTCGACGCGACCGTCGTGCTGCTGACACCCGTGGTGCTCGCGACGGCCCGCACGTTGGCTGTCTCCGCGAAGCCGCACGCGTACGCGACCGCGCACCTCGCGAACAGCGCTTCACTGCTGTTTCCGGTATCGAATCTGACCAACTTGTTGGCCTTCAGCGTCGCGGGTTTATCGTTTGTCCACTTCACCGCCGTCATGACATTGCCGTGGCTGGCCGCCGTCGGAGTCGAATTCGTGTTGCTGCGCTGGCTTTTCGCGCGCGAGCTGTCGGTCGAGCCGACGCGCCACACCGTCCCCGAAGCAGTGGAGGTGCCGGTGTTCGTCCTTGTGGTGCTGGCGTTGACGCTCGCCGGGTTCGCCGCCACTTCGCTGCTGGGCCTGTCGCCTGCGTGGGCCGCGCTGGCGGGCGCGGTCGTCCTCGGCGTGCGGGCGTTGGCGCGCGGGGACACCAGCACCCGTCGACTCGCCGAGGCGCTCGATGTGCCGTTCCTGGCGTTCGTGTTGTGCCTGGGCGTGGTCGTCGCCGCGGTCATGCTCAACGGCCTTGACGGGGCAATGCGCGACGTGCTGCCGCGCGGTACCGGTCTGCTGGCGCTGTTGGGTGTCGCGGCGATTGCGGCGCTGCTGTCCAACGTCGTCAACAATCTGCCTGCGGTGCTGGTGCTGCTGCCTTTGGTGGCGGCATCGGGTCCGGCCGCTGTGCTCGCGGTGCTCATCGGCGTCAATGTCGGGCCGAACCTGACCTACGTCGGATCGCTGGCCAACCTGCTGTGGCGCGGTGTCGTGCGGCGCGATATGAGGGCGGGTTTCGTCGAGTTCACCCGCATCGGGCTGCTCACAATGCCGGTCACCCTCGTCATCGCGGTGCTTGGCCTATGGGTGGGAATCCGGCTCTTCGGTGTCTAGTTCGGCTGCAGCCAGACCGGATTGGACAGCGCCACCATCGAGGGAAAGCGCGCACGGCGGCGCACCTCGACGCGGGCGAACCGCGCCTCGCCTGCCATGCAGTCCCACCGCACCTTCGCCGCTCCGGAGTCGTCGGTCTTCACGCGGCCTACGCACCCGCCGTCGGTGATGATGGCGAGGCTGCTTTCCGCCGCGCCCGCCACCTCCGCGGTCACGGTCAAGGGCGTGTCCGGGCGGACGGTTAGCGTCTCACCCGGTCCCGCCGCCGCCCCGATACCACGAAACGCGTTGAGCGCCAACGTAACGGCACTCGACTCGGTCACATAACACCGACCGCGACGGAGGCCCTCCACGAGGTCGGGCGTCGACGGGCCCTGCGCGTACACGACGGTCTGTGGTCGGCCGACGGGTTGAGTGGACGCATGCGAGTCGCTGCCGCCCACGGCGGTGATCCGCCTGCCCTGCCGAAGCAACTGCTGCCAGATGCGCAGCGACAGTTCGTCATCGACGTTCCACAGGCCGTTCCAGATCTCCATCGCGTCCACGTCGTGGTAACCGAACTCCCACGCGCATCCCGGCAGCGGCACCGATGGATGCGCAGCCACCACGAGGCCGCCGTCGGCCCGCACCCTCGCGGCGTAGGCAGCAAAGACGCCCTCGCGCGGTGCGTACCGCCAGTCGACCCAGCCGCCCGGTGGCAGTCCGATTGCCAGCCAATGCCCGTGGCGGGTGGTGACCTCTTCGCCTGCGATGACTTCCAGGCCATCGGATGTGGTTGCCGCCCAGGCCCGGTTTGCGGAGCTGGTGTTGTGGTCGGTGGAGACGATGAAATCCAGGCCCGCCGACGTGGAGGCCGCCGCCATCTCGGCGATCCGCCGTCGGCCATCGGAATGCACTGTGTGGGTGTGCAAGTCCCCGCGATACCAACCCGGCGCACTGACGCGGGGAACGGTCGGGCGTACGGCCGCAGCCGGCCGTAACGACGGCTGCACGCCGCGCGTGATCGCGATCTGGGCGTGCCAGTCCATGCCAAGCGGGTTGAGCACAACCGGCCCGAGCGCCAACGCCCAGCGGCCGGGTTCGATCGGACCGGCAAGGTAACCGGGGGTGGCGTTCACCGCGGACAGCATGAACCCGGCTCGGGCGCCACCCGACCAGCCCCGGAGCAGCGAGAAGTGGTCATGCGACGTGGTGACGTCGATTCGCTGGATGCCTGCAGGCACGTCGAACGGCACGTAGGCCCACTGGTCAATGCCGAAGCCAAATCGGCCATGGAAGGAAAGCTCGACGCGGGTGTCCGACTTCAGGGCCGCCATGACGCCTCCTTGTCCCGTTCAGCCACATCCTCGACGGCGTGGTCCTAAGCGACGGTTACATCGACGCGAACAGCGGTAGGACGGCTGACGTCGATTCGCTCATCACCGGCGCTGTGGGCGAGCAATACGCCTTAGGATCGGCAAGATTGGTGTCGTGGCCAGGACAGGATCGCCGCCTCCGTCGGCAGTGTTCACCAGGTACGTGGCGCTCGGCGACTCGTTCACCGAGGGTGTCGGCGACCCACATTCCACCAGCCCCAACGGTTTGCGCGGATGGGCGGATCACGTCGCAGTCGCGCTGGCGCAGAACAATCCGGAGCTTCGCTATGCCAACCTCGCGGTGCGTGGCCGCAGGATGGACGAGATTCTTGCGGATCAGGTTCAAACCGCCGTCATGCTCGAACCCGACCTCGTCACCGTCTACGCGGGCATGAACGACCTGCTTCTGGTGCGCAATGACATCGACGCGATGATGGCCAGATACGCTGACGCCCTGAAGACCTTGCAGCAGACCGGCGCCCACGTGCTCGCGTTCACCGCGGGCGACCTCGGCACGGTGCCGCTGTTTCGGCGGCTGCGGGGCCGGGCCGCGGTCTACAACGAGCTGTTGCGCAGCATCGCCGACGACCTCGGTCTGCAACTGGTCGACTTCTGGCGCTTCACCGAGTTTCGCGATCCGCGCTTGTGGGCAGGTGACCGTATCCACCTGTCACCGCTCGGACACGAGCGCATGGCCGCGAAAGTTCTTGACACACTGACTATTCCTCATCAACTCACCACGCGTTCGGCCGTTCTGCTGGCCTCGTCGCCGCCGGTGCGGAGTTTTTGGGGCAACATGCGATGGTGGGCGGCGTTCGCGGCACCCTGGATCGCCAAACGGATTCGCCGGGCAACGCCGGGGGCAGGCATCGAACCGAAGTACTCAGCGTTGACCAGTATCGTCTGAACGCTATGGATGTGAGCCGCAGGACGCTGATCGTCGGTGGCACGTCGGCGATCGTCGGAGCGGGCGTGGGGGCAGGCGTCGCCGGGCTCGTCACGGCCGACCGCAC
>JAVRPX010000043.1:0-3036 GCA_032161985.1 Mycobacterium sp. | reverse complement strand
CCGCAACACCCTCATCGACGCATTCCTCGAGACGTCGATCGTCGAACTGTCGCTCGCCTACGCCGCCCGTGCCGAGACCGAACGCCTGGAAGCCTTTTGGTCGCAGGTGATACGGCTACGGGATCTGCTGAAGTTCGACTTCTACTTTGCCGACTCGGCGGCATTCCGCGAGCACGTGGCGGAAGAGATGTCGTGGCACGACGATTGGGAGGCCCACGTAGCCGCGGGCGAAGTCGACTTGCTGCTCCGTGCGAAGAAGCCGCTGATCGCGGCGGCCATGCTGCGGCCGTATTTCGAGGCCTACGAGATCGTCGCCGACGTGCTGCGTGACGCCCCGGCCGAGATCGGCGAGAAAGACCTGACGAACAAAGCACTGGGGGTTGGCCGGCAGTACTCCGCACAGAATCGGGTGCGCAGCAACGAGGCGGTGTCGGCGCTGCTGTTCGCCACCGCCCGGCAGGTGGCCGCCGACAAGCATCTGCTCGAACCCGCGGGGGATCTGGATGAGCGGCGCACCGCGTTCCGCGACGAACTTCGCGGCATCCTCGGTGACATGGACAGGGTCGAGCAGGTCGCGCGCGAACAGTTCTACATGCGTGAGGTGGCGCGGCGGAGCATGCGCAGCGAGCCCGCCTAGCCGGGCCGGCGTTCGGAGTCGCGCCTGGCGACGCCATACCCTGGGCACATGACCACGGTGGCGCCCCGCGTGCGCAGCGGCCCGGTGTGGCCTGTGCTCGTCGGCGTCGGAGTGCTGGCCGGCGCAACGGCCGCAGCCCTCGGAGCTTTGTCACTGGCCGACGCGCTGACCGCCACCGGGCTGCCCAATCCGGGCCCGGCGACCACCTACGGACTGCCGTTTGTGCGCGCAGCGGGGGAAATCGCCGCCGTGCTGGCCGTCGGCTCATTCATGTTCGCGGCATTCCTGGTGCCGCCGCAGACCAATGGCGTGCTCGACGCCGCCGGTTACCGCGCATTGCGGCTAGGCACCGTGGCGTCCGGGGTCTGGACCGTCTGCGCGGCGCTGCTGGTTCCGCTGACGGTCTCGGACGTCACGGGTCAGCCGCTGGTCTCCCGCCTCAGCCCGTCGGCGATCTGGTCGGTGGCGAGCCTGGTCGATACCGCCACCGCCTGGCGCTGGACTGCCTTCATCGCGGCCGCGGTCACGCTGGCCAGCCTTCCGGTGCTGCGCTGGTCCTGGACGCCGTTGCTCTTCGCCGGGTCGCTGGTCACCCTGTTCCCGCTCGCACTGACTGGCCATTCGTCGGCGGGCGGCTCCCACGACATGGCCACCAACAGCCTGCTCATCCACTTGATCGCCGCCGCACTGTGGGCGGGCGGTCTGCTCGCACTTCTCGCCCACGCGTTGCGCAGGGGCGAACACGCCGACCTGGCCGCGCGGCGGTTCTCCGCCATCGCCCTGTGGTGTTTCGTGGCGATGGCGCTCAGCGGCGTCGTCAATGCCCTGGTTCGAATCCAGCTGGGCGACCTGCTGCACAGCGGATACGGCTGGCTCATACTCGCCAAGGCGTCGGCATTGTGCGCACTGGGCTTCATCGGATGGCGACAGCGGCGCAGTGGTGTAGCTGCACTGCGGTCGGATCGGCAGGCTCGAGGCCCGTTGATCAAGCTGGCGCTCGTCGAGGCGCTGATCTTCGGCCTGACGTTCGGCGTCGCGGTCGCGTTGGGCCGCACGCCGCCACCTGCGCCGCCGATCTTCAATCCGTCGATCCCCGCCATCGAGATCGGGTACGACTTTGCCGGGCCGCCGACGCTGGCCCGCGTGCTATTTGACTGGCGGTTCGACCTCATCTTCGGCACTGCCGCGATCGTCATGGCGGCGCTGTATCTGCTCGGACTGCGCCGGTTGCGCCGTCGCGGCGACGCGTGGCCGATGGGTCGCACGCTGGCGTGGATGTGCGGCTGCGCGGCGCTGCTGTTCACGACGTCGTCGGGACTGGGCCGCTACATGCCTGCGATGTTTTCGATGCACATGGTGGCGCACATGCTGCTGTCCATGCTGGTGCCCATCCTGCTCGTGTTGGGTGCACCCGTGACGCTTGCCCTGCGCGCGCTGCCGGCGGCGGGACGCGATGAGCCGCCTGGGCCTCGGGAATGGCTTCTGGCGGCGTTGCATTCGCGGGTGTCGCGGTTCCTGACGAACCCGATCGTCGCTACCGTGGTGTTCGTCGCGGGCTTTTACGGCCTGTACCTCGGCGGCATTTTCGACGCGGCGGTGAGCAATCACGCCGCGCACGTGCTGATGAACGTTCACTTCCTGCTCAGCGGATACCTCTTCTACTGGGTGGTGATCGGCATCGACCCGACACCCCGGCAGATCCCGCAGCTGGGGAAGGTCGCGATGGTGTTCGCGTCGCTGCCGCTGCATGCGTTCTTCGGCGTCGTGCTGATGGGAATGGAGACCGTCCTCGGCGAAAGCTTCTACCGGTCGCTACAGCTAAGCTGGCATACCGATCTACTCGGCGACCAGCGACTGGGCGGTGGAATCGCCTGGGCGGCAGGCGAAGTCCCACTCGTGCTGGTGATGATCGCGTTGCTGATCCAGTGGCGGCGCAGCGATCAGCGCATCGCCAAACGACTCGACAGGGCAGCCGACCGCGACGACGACGCTGACCTGGCCTCCTACAACGCCATGCTCGCCGAGCTGGCCAAGCGGGACGGCCGATAGCGCGGTCGAGTGTGGGCTTAACGCACGCCAGTCGCAGCGACTACGTGCCACAACCCCACACTCGGCGTCTAGGTCAGTCGCGTGACGGTGCCTGCGAAGCCCAGCGCGTGCTCATACGTATCGAGGTTGTCGCGGGAGATCTTCGCGTGCACAGGACGTTCCAGAAGGAAACGCAGCACGGGGTTGTACGCGTGATACGTCTCGTGGAAGGTGAGCACGGTTGTGCCGTCGGGCTGTTCCTCGAGTTCGTGATAGCCCTCGGCGCGCGACCACAGCGGCGCGCCGACCGCGACGTACCGCGACAGCTTGTTGAGCTTGCCTTCGGTCACCGTTTCAAACGACCGC
This sequence comes from Mycobacterium sp., assembly GCA_032161985.1. Lineage (GTDB taxonomy): Bacteria > Actinomycetota > Actinomycetes > Mycobacteriales > Mycobacteriaceae > Mycobacterium. The sequence goes on along the minus strand of JAVRPX010000043.1, from coordinate 5 downwards.
CCCTT
>JAVRPX010000042.1:0-4457 GCA_032161985.1 Mycobacterium sp. | reverse complement strand
CGATCGCGGGCCCAATTCCCTTGCGGAGCTACGGCGAATCCTGCAGACCGAACGCGCGCAGGGGTGGGCGGAGGAGGCGGGCATGATCACCGAGGGGCTGCAGTCAGTCGCCGCGTGCGCCTTTGACTATGCGGGGCGTCCGGTTGCAGCGTTCAGCACGACTCGGCGCGAGGACCGGCCGAACACCGCACTGCCCGCCTTGGTCGACGCCGTTCGTGGGGCGGCGCGGCAGTTGACTCAGGCGCTCTCCGGACACGCACCCGACGGCTGGTTCTGATTTCCGGCGAGCAGCCGCAAAAGCCCCTCGACACGCCGATAAAAGGGTGCTTTTGCGTCTGTTCGGCCGAGCGGTAATAATGTACCATCTGGTACATGATTACGGATTGTGGCGTCGAGATCGACGCACCTGCCGCTGTCGTTTGGGACGTGTTCAGCGACGTCGAGCACTGGCCGGAATGGACCGCTTCGGTGACCCGGCTCGTCGCTCTCGACGGGCCCGGGCTCGCGGTCGGCAAGCGGTTCGAGATCAAGCAGCCGCGCATGCCGAAGCTGGTCTGGGAGGTCACCGATGTGACGCCCGGACAGGCGTGGACCTGGGTGCAACGGTCGCCCGGTGGTTTGACGGTTGCCCGCCATGAAGTCATCCCGGAATCCGACCGGCGCACCCGGGTTCGACAGCAGCTCGATCAACGGGGGCCCATCGGCGCGCTGGTGGGTTTGGTCATGCGCGGGATGACGAGCCGCTACCTGGAGTTGGAGGCGGCGGGTCTCAAGACCCGAAGTGAGCAGCGGGCCGTCAATGGCCCGCCCGCCTGACCTCGAACGGCGCCAGGAGCTGCTCGACGCGGTGGTGAAAGAGTGCGCGGAGCGTGGCATCGGTGACCGTTCACTTCGCGATATCGCCGCCGCGGTCGGCACCAGCCACCGCATGCTGCTGCACCACTTCGGCTCGCGCAACGAGCTTCTGCTGGCGATCGTCGAGGACGTCGAGCGCCGCCAACGAGCCCTGCTGCACGAGCTACCAACCGAGCCTGCGGCGGCGATCGCCGCCATGTGGGCCGACCTTCGCCGGACGGAGCTGCGCCCGTTCGAGCGCCTGTTCTTCGAGTGCTACGCGCGCGGCGTCCAGGGTGAGCAGCCGTTCGCCCGGATGCTACCGGGGGCCGTCGACGCGTGGCTGACCGAAGACGAGACAACGGATCCCGCGCTGGTGCGGCTCGGGCTGGCGGTCATGCGTGGACTGCTCCTTGACCTGGTAGCCACCGATGATCGTCGCGGTGTCGACGCGGCCGCCAAAGCCTTCGCCGACCTGGTTCGGCGGTCGAGCGTCTAGCCGCTGCGCGATACTGGTGTCCATGAGTGTGTGGTTTGTCACCGGTGCTTCCCGCGGATTCGGCGCGGAGATCGTCGAAAAAGTACTTGCCGCAGGGCATTCAGTCGCCGCGACCGCCCGCGATCCGCGTGCCATCACGGCCCGGTTCCCGAACGCGGGTGATCAACTGCTGCCTGTAGCGCTCGACGTTCTGGACGAGGCTCAGGCCGCCGCGGCGGTGACCTGTCGGTGTCAACGGATCATGACGACGTCGTGACGGGCTAATCCGCCTTCGTCAACGCCATCACTTCCGCGCCGGGCTGCGACGCCAGAACACCGGTGGATACCAGCAGTTTCGAGCCGCGAATTCCGCTTCCGATGATTACGCGCTCCTGAGCCGTCACATTCACGTCGATCAGCACTGGCCAATCCTCGGGCAAACCGACGGGAGTGATGCCGCCGTACTCCATCCCGGTGAGAGAAACGGCGGTATCCATAGACGCAAACGAAACCTTGCGGGCACCAAGGTGTTTGCGGACCACACCGTTGACGTCGGCACGGGTCGTTGCGAGCACGACGCACGCCGCGTGCCATGTCCGCTCGGCGCGGCGCGCCTCGACCACGACGCAGTTCGCCGAGACGTCCAGACCGACGTCGTAGTGCTCGCAGAACGCCGCGGTATCGGCGAGGTCGGGGTCGATCTCACTGACCCACACTCCGTTTTGCAGGTGTGGTCGCACGGGTTCGGCGACGAGCTCGGGCGCTTCGCTCGCCGGTACAAAGGTCAATCTCCCCAACTCCACTGTCACTCCTCGCTGGTCATCCGGTCGCCGATGAACGACACCAGTCGCGGATCGTCCGATGTGAACCGGTCGACCTCCTCGCCGCCGTCGCAGCGCAACAGCGCTACCGTCACGCGGCCGCCGTTACGGGAGATCACCTCCCAAACCGCGCCGGAATCCTGCCAACGTTGAAGTTCTGCGACCCGATCGACGTGCATCCTTCTACGATTCCACGGCATGAGGGCCGTTCCCGCATCGCAGTTGCGCGCTGAAGCAAGTGCTGCGCGGCGGCCCGGTCACGCTCGTCACCGCCGCCCGGGATCTCGACGGCAGCCACGTCGCGGTCCCCGCCCGACTGCTGTCATAGGCTGCTGGCCGTGCAGGCAGCCTCAGCGGTCGCAGTCGCCGCGGCATTCGTCTGGCTGGGCATGGTGCTCGCAATCTCGCTTATCGAGACCCCGCTGAAATTCCGCGCCCCGGCGTGACGCTGCAGATCGGACTTGGCATCGGCCGCTTGGTCTTTCGTGCGCTCAACGCCTGCGAGCTCGCGCTCGCTGCAGTTGTCGTCGGGTGCGTCGCTGTCACGCCGCCGGCTTCAGGCATCGCCACAGTTCTCGCCGGTGGGGAGGGGCCACGGTCACGGGCGCACTGGCTCTACGTTGGTCTGGAAACGGTCAAGGTGATCGCTCTGCTCATCTCAGGTGTCTTGCTGCTCGCCGCATGAGACGATCGCCCGATGCGCGTCTGGTGGCACAGGTGACCGTCGTCCTCGCGCTGCGTTGCGCCGACGGGCTGGTGATGGCGTCTGACTCGCAGATCACCGACTCCTCCCGGGGCCTGAGCTATCCGGCGCAGAAACTGCACGCTCTGGGCAGGCATGCCGCGTGGGGTGGCAGCGCGGGCGGTGATGTATGACCTCGAGCAGATCTTCGACGCCGAGCCGGACGCGATCATCGAAGCGCCGGACATCGGCCATGCGTTGCAGGGACGCGTCTTGCCGGTACTCAAGCATCACTACACAAACTTCATCGCCGACGTGCCGGCGGAGAAACCCGGCGCCACTCCCGCGACCTATGTCCTGGCCGCGGGTTATGCCGGCGATCAGCCGTTTATCGTCGACATCGATCCACACGGTCTGATCGGTCGCTACGAAGAGACCGGCTTTCACGCTGTGGGCAGCGCCGCGCCGATGGCCCAGCAGGCCCATGCGCTTGTGGCGCATTTCCGGATGACCGAGCGCGATGTCGCCTACGGCGTAGTCGCGGCGTTACGGGTACTGGACGCGCTGGATGCCTCTTCGCCCAGCGTGGGCGGTCCGATGGACATCTGCCGCATCACTCCCGAAGGGGCAGAGCATCTCGACGAGGACGAAATCGCGCAGGTCCGCGAGGGGGTGAACCGGTGGGTCGAGCTGGAGCGGCGGGCACTGGACGAATTGTTCGATTGACGGGAAGGCCCCGGGCATCTGCCGCGTGAGACGATCTCCCGATGCGGCTGGGACTGCACGCCCTTGGCATCGGTTCGGGCGCGACCCGCGCCGTCATCGAGGCCGTCGCAGCTGCCGCCGAGCGGTGTGGTTTCGCGACATTGTGGTCGGGCGAGCACGTCGTGATGGTGGACCGGTCGGCGTCGCGGTACCCGTACTCCGACGACGGACAGATCGCGGTGCCGGCCACGGCGGACTGGATCGACCCGATGATCGGGTTGAGTTTCGCCGCGGCAGCCACGTCGACGATCGGCATCGCGACGGGGGTGCTGCTGCTTCCCGAACACAATCCGGTGTTGGTCGCCAAGCAGGCGGCCACGTTGGATAACCTTTCCGGCGGCCGGTTCACGCTCGGCGTCGGCGTCGGCTGGTCGCGCGAGGAGTTCGACGCACTCGGCATCCCCTTCGAGCGGCGCGCGGCGCGCACGGCGGAGTACGTCGCGGCGATGCGGACGCTGTGGCGCGACGACGTCGCCTCGGTCGGCGGTGAATTCGTCCGGTTCGATTCGGTACGAGTCAACCCCAAACCCCTTGTGGACAGGCGCATTCCGGTCGTCCTCGGAGGCAATAGCGATGCGGCGCTGCGCCGGGTCATCGCGTGGGGCGACGGCTGGTATGGGTTCAACCTCGACGGAGTCGGCGAAGTCGCCGAACGCATCGATTTCCTTCATCGGCTGTGCAGCGACAGCGGACGCGACCGAGCCGAACTGCGGCTGGCCGTGGCGCTGCGTGACCCGAGCGTCCACGACATCGCCCCGCTCGCGAACCTCGGCGTCGACGAGTTGGTCATCGTCGAGGGTCCGCCGGACGATGCCACCGAAGCGGCCAATTGGGTTGAGGCACTGGCGGACAAATGGATTGCCGCGGCGGACTAACC
>JAVRPX010000041.1:0-5422 GCA_032161985.1 Mycobacterium sp. | reverse complement strand
CTCCCTTGGCCACGGTGGCCTGGGTCGCCGATGCGAGCACTCCGGTGGGAGTCGACATCGTCGGGTCGATCGGCAGTACGTCCCACGGCACGTTGCGGGCCGGGGCGTCGTCGACGATGCGGTCCATGCGCACTGTTGCGGGGCGCAGGTACTCAAAGAGCGACGTCTCGATGACCGCGGCGTGCTCGAGCGCCAGACCTGGGAAGCCGTCCGGGAAGAGCACGTCGAGATCGGCGTCCTCGAAGTCGGGCATGCCGTTCTCGACGACGACGATCTTCACGTCGGGGGAGCGCCCTGACACCAGGTACGCCGGTTCGTACACGAAGTTGGCATTCTCGAAGTGCCAGCTGTACAACATGATTCGGCGGAAGCCGGTGCGGATCAGTTCCTCGAGCAGGTCTTCGAGCATGGCAATGAACGTCGTCGCGCGCAGCGACAGCGTGCCGGGGAACTGCTGCCCGCCGCCGCTGGCCGGGCGCGACCGGTAGCCGAGCCGAACGGGGGGACCGACAATGAACGGGCGTCGGGCCGCGGCCACGCGCAGCAGCGCCTGCGGTACCACCCAGTCGGCGCTGACCGGCAGGTGCGGCCCGTGTTGTTCCGTGGAACCGACCGCGATTACGACCGGGGCGTCCGCGGCGGCGGCCGCGGCGATCTCGGGCCAGGTCATCCACTCGTACTCGACGGTGCCCGCACCCACCACCGGGCTCATCCGGTCCTCACTCACAGCTGCCTCCACGCTTCTATCAGCCAAATCGATACTGTATCGGTTTGCAATTCTCGCGTTACGTCAATTGATACTACGTCGCGGCGAACAATGCATATTCGATACGTTATCGACACAGGTATTTATTGTGGACGAAACAACTGGCTCCTACCTTCGCAACTGTCCGCTAAACCCCACAGTTCTTCTGGAGGCGCCAACGTGCGCATGTACTTCTGCACCGACATCCATGGCAGCGAGCGGTGCTGGAAGAAGTTCCTCGCTACCCCCAAGCACTACGAGTGCGACGCGATCGTGATCGGTGGCGACATCACCGGGAAGTTCATCGTGCCCGTGATCGAGACCAAGCCCGGCAAGTACAAGGCCCGGTTCGCAGGCATCGAGCGCAAGGTGAGCAAGGGCGCTGCGCTCGACAACCTGCTGGCGATGATCGCCGACGCGGGCGAGTACGCGTTCCTGACCACCCCCGACGAATACGAGACGTACGCCGGTGACCAGGACAAGACCGACGGCCTCTTCCACTCGCTGATCCTCAAGCGCGTCGAGCGGTGGATCGACATGGCCGAGGACCGCCTCGCAGGCACCGGGGTCCGGGTCCTGATCAGCGGCGCCAACGACGACTACTTCGAGGTCGACGAGATGCTGAGCCGGTCGAGCCTGATCGAGGACCCCAACGGCACGGTCATCGATCTCGACGGCGGCTTCCAGATCATGGGCATGGGATACGGCAACATCACGCCGTGGGCGTGTCCGCGTGACGTGTCCGAGGAGGATCTTGGCCGCCGGATCGACGAGGTGATGGACAAGGTCGCCGAGCCCGGCAAGACGATCATGAGCCTGCACGTCCCGCCGTACGCCTCGGGGCTGGACTATGCGCCCGAGCTCGACGAAGACCTGCGCGCGGTCGTCACGTCCGGTGGTCCTCACATGATTCCGGTGGGCAGCACCGCCACCCGCGACGCCATCACCAAGTACACGCCGATGCTCGGCGTGCACGGACACATCCATGAATCCCGGGGTGTCCGCGACCTGGACGGGGTGCCGATCGGCAACCCAGGCAGTGAGTACAGCGAGGGGATCCTTGGCGGCTTGCTCATCGATTTCGACGAGCGACACGGCCTTGTCAACACGAGCCTGGTAAGGGGCTGATCGAATGACCGCTACACCGACCCTCAACACTGGGGTTCCGTCCGCGACCGGGGTCTTCACCCGAGCCAGCTCGGGCCTGGTCCGCCAGGTCCGCACCGACGACGTGATGTTCTACGGGTGGCAGCAGATCGCCCTCGGCTACATCATCTTCATCGTCGCGGCCTGGCAGTTCTACCCGGGTGCGTCCATGGAGCTGGCCACGCTGATCGCCACGGTGGCAGGGCTTTTCATCGCAGGCTGTTACGGCCTGCTGAGCATGGTCTACCCGCGCTCCGGTGGCGACTACGTGTTCATGTCGAGGATCCTGCATCCGGTCGCGGGCATCGTGCTGAGCATGTCCCTGATCTTCTGGCAGCTCTTCTACACCGGGGTCAACGGCGCGTTCCTCGCGAAGTTCGGGATCGCGCCCATGCTCAGTTCGCTCGGCGTGCAGGAACACAACGCGACCCTGATCGACGCAGGCAACTGGTTCGCGGGTAAGTGGGGTCTGTTCCTCGGCGGCGTCCTGGTGATCGGCACCTTCTCGATCGTGCAGTACCGCGGCGCAGGGGTGTACTTCAAGATCCAGCGGTGGGCGAGCTACGTCACGGCGGTCAGCCTGCTTGTCACGTTCGTCACCCTCGCGCTGGCGGCCACCGGGGTGCTCGACTTCCACCACAACTTCGACGCGGCCGCGGGCGCAGGGGCCTACGACAACGTCATCAAGGCGGCGGGCGACACCCACCACCCGTTCAGCCTGGCACAGTCCGCATTCTTCGCGGCCTGGCCTGCATTCTCGCTGTGGTTCGCGGTTCTCTCGGTGAGCTTCAGTGGCGAGGTCAAGGACGGCCAGCGCAGCCAGTTGCGGGGCATGACGCTCGCCATCGTCACGATGGGCGGGGCGATGATGCTGCTGATGTTCTTGTACCGGATGGCGTTCGGTAGCGCGTTCATGCTCGCCTCGACGGAGGTGCCACCGGACAAGTTCCCGCTAGACGCCGCCCCGTACGTCAACCTCTACACCGGCATCGCCGGTGGCAATCCGGTGCTGACGGTGGTGAACAGCCTCTGGGTGCTTTCGCTGCTGTTTTTCGTCGGCGCGAGTTCGATGATCGTCGCAACGCGGAGCATGCTGGCGTGGTCGCTCGACGGGATGGCGCCGAAGTGGTTCTCGTCGGTGTCGGCCAAGTTCCACACCCCGACATGGGCCCTGGCTCTTTCGGCGTCGATCGCCTTCGTCTGGGTGTGCCTCTACGCGTTCACCGACTCGATCCTGGTGCTTGGTGGCTTCCTCGGTCAGTGCATTCCATTCATGGGTGTCTGCCTCGCGGCGATCATCTTCCCGTTCAGGCGAAAGCGGGATTTCGAGTCCTCGTCGATCGCCTATCGGTGGGGGAAGGTGCCGGTGATTTCGGTGATCGGTGTGATCGCGCTCGCCTGTGTGGTGTTCGTCTTCTATCGGTTGCTGGTCGACGCCGCCTACGGTGCGAACAACCATCTCTCCGAGGTGATGACGATCGCGGTCACGGTGTTCGCGCTGACCTGGTACGCAGCGTTCCGGATTTATCGCGCCCGGCAGGGGGCAGACATCAAGGGCCAGTTCAGCGAGATTCCGGTCGAGTAGTGGACGGGACGGACGCCGCGACCCTTTCTCGGGCCCAGCGGATACCCGGCGAGGCCACCCGCCTCGTCGGGTCCGCCGCCGAGCAGTCGCTGCTGCTGCGGGTCACCGGCTCGGTGGCCGTGCATCTGCACTGCCCCCAGCACAACGTGTTGATGCGTGCGCTTGGTCGACGTCCGTTCTACGACATCGACTTCTGGGGGCGTGATCGCGATCACCAGCGAATCGATGCGTTCTTCGAGGCGCAGGGCTACCTCGCCGACCCGGCGGCACGTGGCTTGCGGGAGTGGGGCATCAAGCGGCAGATCTTCGCCCACCCCGAGACGGGCATCAAGATCGACATCTTCATGGACACCCTGGAAATGGCCCATTCCATAAAGTTCGCCGACCGGCTCGAACTGGCGGACCCGTGCATCTCACTGGCCGACCTGGTGCTGTCGAAGCTGCAGATTCACGAGATGACCGCCAACGACCTGATCGACCTCACCGTGCTGCTCGGTGAGCACCGGATCGGGTTGCAGTCGGCAGGCCAGATCGACCTCAACCGCATCCGCGACGTGCTGTGCGACGACTGGGGTTTCTGGTACTCCGCCGACCTGAACTTGGCACTGCTGCACGAGTCGGTGCAGCGGCCCGGCTTGGATCCGGAGCTTACGGCGCGGGTCCGGACGCAGATCGAGACCTTGCGGGCGCATCTCGCCGAGGCGCCGAAGTCCCGGCGTTGGAAGATGCGGGCCAAGGTCGGCACCCGCAAGCGGTGGTACCAGCAGGTCGAGGAGGTCAGCTGATGACACGTGCGCTCAGCGCGGCACGTAGCCGACGGCCGTGTCGACGACGTTGTGCAACGGCTCGTCACGCAGCCACCGGTGGAGGTTATCGGTGAAGACGGTCATCATGTCGATCTCGAAACCGACGTAGTCGCCGGACATGTGGGGCGACACAAGCACATTCGGCATCGACCACAGCGGCGAGCCTGCCGGCAGGGGCTCCACCTCGAACACGTCCAGTGCCGCGCCCGCGATGGTCCCGGCCCGCAGCGCATCGATCAGGTCGGACTCGACGACGGTCGGTCCCCGCCCGATGTTGACGACGAACCCGCGCGGTCCGAGCGCGCCAAGCACCTCGGCCCCGACGAGCGCGGTGGTGGCCGGTGTGAGCGGAACGGCCAGGACGAGAAGGTCGACATCTGCGGCAACCGCGACGAGGTCATCCGAGCTTCGAATCGTCCCGAATTCCGGATCGAGGTCGGGGGTGCGCCCGACAAGAGTGACGTGGACGTCGAGGCGGGCGAGGCGGTCGGCGATGGCCCGGCCGATCGAGCCAGTGCCCACGACAGCTGCCCTTGTCCCAGCTAGCTGCCCCGTCGTTCGGTATTGCCAGGTGCTGTCCCGTTGCATCGCCCAGGTGTCTCCCAGTCCCTTGACGTGCGCGAGCACAGCCGCGAGCACCCATTCGGAAATCGACGTGTCGAACACACCGCGCGAGTTGGTGAGCGTGACCGAATCCAGCTCGGGGCAGATCAGCCGGTTGACCCCGACCGATGCGGCGTGCACCCAACGCAGCTCGTCGGTCCGGCGCAGTAGCGGGGCAAGGTCGGCGAAGCGGTGGTCCCAGATGTACAGCACGGAGGCCCCGGCCAATTGTTCGTCGGTCGGTGCTGAGTCGATCTGGACCACCTCGACGTCGCCGGGGATCAGATGTAGCGGTGGGGGCGGCACGTCGGGGTCGGGCTCGACCAGGACGAGGACGCGGGGGCAATTCGGCACGACTGCTCCATTCAATTCCGACAACACTTGGAACCTTTTCGATATTATATCGAAAAGGCACACGACCGCTGAATATGAGAGATTGAACACCGATGCCTGAAACGACGACCGACCGTCACTTTCTCGACCCGGCGGCCTATGAGCCCGACATCGTCGATCCCGTCGAGCTACGGGCACACCGCA
>JAVRPX010000040.1:0-6667 GCA_032161985.1 Mycobacterium sp. | reverse complement strand
GCATGATCTCGAACGGTTCGCTCTCCCGTCCGTACTCGCGGCGCAGCGCGGTCAGCTTCTGCGCGTAGCCGACGGCGTCGTCCCAGGCGTACGCGTAGCCGACCCAGCCGTCGCATAGCCGTGCCGCACGCCCAAGCGCCGCGTCGGACTCACCGCCGCACAGAATGGGCACCGGCGCCTCGGGATGAGGCTCGATCATCAACTCAGGCACCCGGTAGTGCTCGCCGCTCCAGGGACACCCAGCCGCCACGCCACAGCGCGCGCAGAGCCGGGATCATCTCGTTGAGTCGCTTGCCGCGGGTGTCGAAGTCCTGACCCATCAGCTCGAACTCCTCGCGCATCCAGCCGACGCCGACCGCCAGCGACACCCGGCCCTGTGACACCACCGACGCCGTCGCGACCTGCTTCACGACCTCGAGCAGCGGCCGCGCGGGCGCGACGTAGACGGCGTTGGAGAACCGCAGCCGCTGCGTCACCCCCGCCATCGCGCCGATGAGCACCCACGAGTCCGGCCACGCGGTGTCGGGTGACCACATCGGCTTGCCCGTCGGCGAATCGGGATACGGCGACGAAAGCTCGCGCGGGTAGATCATGTGGTCCGAGCAGACGATCCCGTCGTAGCCCGCCTCGTCGAACATTCGCGCCACCGCGAGGGTCTCCGATGTCTGCATGAACGCCGTACCGCTCCAAAACTGCATCTTGTTTCTCTATCGCGAATTTGGGGCAGCATCAATGCCATGCCCACATTGCTGTGGTTCCGGCGTGATCTGCGACTGCACGACCTGCCGTCGCTGCTCGACGCTGCCGCGCCCGACGGTGACGTGTTGGCCTGCTACGTGCTGGACCCGCGGCTGAAGGCCACGTCAGGGCCACGCCGGCTGCAATATCTGTATGACGCCCTGCTCGACTTGCGCGCAAGCCTCGATGGCAGGCTCATGGTTACCCGTGGCCAGCCGGAGAAGCGAATTCCTCTGCTGGCCAAGGCGATTGGTGCGACATCTGTCCATGTGTCGGCTGACTATTCGCCGTTCGGCACGCGGCGCGACCGTGCCGTGCGAGAAGCTCTTGGCGACGTACCACTGGGGGACTCGGGGTCGCCGTATCTGGTGTCGCCGGGCCGTGTCACCAAGGCTGACGGCACACCGTACAAGGTGTTCACCCCTTTCTACGAAGCCTGGCGCGACCACGGCTGGCGGCAGCCAGCGAAGTCAGGGCCAAAGTCGGCCCGCTGGATCGACCCGGCCGATGTGCCGGGCGGAGTCGACATTCCCGACGCCGGGGTCGAGCTTGAGGTGCAGGCAGGCGAGACCACGGCGCGCAAGCAATGGACGAAGTTCGTAGACAGCGGACTCGACGATTACGCCGACGCGCGCGACCGGCCGGACCTGGACGGCACAAGCAGAATGTCGGCGCATTTGAAGTTCGGCACGATTCACCCGCGCACGATGGCCGCCGATCTGAGCCGAGGCAAGGGCCCACAGGCGTACCTGCGGGAGCTGGCATTTCGCGATTTCTACGCGGCTGTGCTCTATGAATGGCCCGACAGCGCCTGGTGGAACTGGAATCGCGCCTTCGACAAGATCGAGGTCGACGATGACCGCGACGCCAAGCGCATGTTCGAGGCGTGGAAGGACGGCCGCACCGGCTTCCCGATCGTCGACGCGGGCATGCGCCAGCTGGCCGCGACCGGTTTCATGCACAACCGCGTGCGCATGATCGTCGCGTCATTTCTGGTCAAGGATCTGCACCTGCCGTGGCAGTGGGGCGCGCGGTGGTTCCTGGAGCAACTGGTCGACGGCGATATGGCCAGCAACCAGCACGGCTGGCAGTGGGCAGCGGGCTGCGGCACTGATGCCGCGCCCTACTTCCGGGTGTTCAACCCCTCCACGCAGGGCAAGAAGTTCGACCCGGACGGTGCCTACGTTCGCCGGTGGGTGCCCGAGGTTGACGAGGATGACTATCCCGCGCCTATCGTCGACCACGCGTCGGAACGCAAGGAGGCGCTCCGCCGCTACGGGCAGATCAGCTGACCGCTACTTTCTGATACCCAGGCCGGCGTCGACCGGGAGCGTGATACCGGTGATGTATCGACCGGACTGCCCGCACAGATACAACATCGCCTCGCTGATGACGGCGGCTTCGATGAGCTCGACGGCCAACAAGTTCTGCAGTGAGGAAAGCGCCTCGGGATGCTCGCCGAAGTACTGCTCGACGTAGTTGTTAATCAGCATCGGCGTGGCGACCCCGGTCGGATGCACCGTGTTGACGCGAATATTCTTCTCCGCCAACGCTGATGCGTAGTAGCGCATCAGCCCGACGACACCGTGTTCTGCTGCTTGATAGGCGGCCAAACCATGACTTCGTACGCTGAACCGAGGACACAAGGAATTCAGTCCGGCCGTGGAACTGGTGATGACGATCGCTCCGCCCTCACCATGCTCGAGCAGGGCAGGCAGTGCAGCTTCGATGGAGCAGTACACGCCGTTGAGTAGCACGTCGATACCGTCGACGTAGCACGCCACGTCGTTCAGGTCTTCGTCGCACCGGTGATGAAGGCGACTTTCCCTTCCAACTGCAACGACATGATTGCCCCTTATCGCGCGAAGTGACGCAACCGGGTCGGCGAGCGTCATCGGCAACAAACGCCAAACGTCGTGGCTGCCGGTGTACGGCGGTGCGTAGTAGGTCTATGCCAGAATGAGCGCAGACTTCAGCGAACGTGAGGAGCAGCCGTGGCCAACACCGAGGTGGAACGACACACCGGCGTCGACGTCGAAGATGTGCCGTCCGCGGAATGGGGCTGGTCCAAGGAGAACTACCGGGCCATCCACATCGGCGGGCTGCTGTCGGCGGTGTTCCTGCTGGCGATGCTGCATGGCAACCACGTCGGTCATATTGAAGACGCGTTCCTGATCTTCTTCGCCATCCTCATCGTCATCGCGGTCGCCCGTGACTGGTGGCTGCGCCGTCGCGGCTGGATCAGATAGCGATCCCGCGTATCTAGACGGAGTGCAGCGGGCGGAATGATCCCGCGCCGACGCGGAAGAGCGTCTCGGTCGAGGTGATCGAATCCGTCGAAACATCGGCGGCGACAAGTGCGTGGGACTTGAACGCCCGTGCTGCCGGGCTCACCCGGTGCTGTACAGGGTCGGCCTGACGACCGAGTTCGGCCGGCCGCTGCTTGCCCCATACGACGACCTCAGTGAGTCCGCGCGTCAACACCCGAAGGATCTCCTCGCGCACGCGCACGTCGGCGGCCAGGAGATCGGCACTCACCGCCAGCGCCCCGACTCGCGACGCGTTCCTCACCATCGAGACGAAACTCTCGTCCAGGTCGCGTGCCGTTGCGCCGAGAATCGCAAGCGGTTGGGGGTTGGCGCCACCTGCGACCAGTACGTTGACGTCCCATCCGGCCCTCGCCCGGTCGCACAACCAACCGCCCGCCGACTGCACGACGTCTTCGGTGGTGGATGCGACGACATTGAGTTGGTACCGGAGAATCCTGCCCGCGCCTGCGGCCAAGCGATCGATCGGGCCGATGCCAGCAGCGGTCTCGTCATGGGCGGTAAAGGATCGGGTTGCCATAACAAAGAGCGTGACACTTTTGCGCGGTTCTGTAAAGGTTCGATTTGTCGACGCGCCATCGCATCAACCGTACGCAGAGGTATGGTCTGCCTAGCCCGAGGTGCTCGGGTAACCTCTCAGCTCGCCGCTGCGGCCAGCGGCATCGCAGAGCCGACGGGCGTCAGATCGGTGGACAGTCCTGCAGCGCTCCTGATTTCGGTAAAGGCGTCGATCATCGCGTCGGTTGCTTCATGCGGGTCGTCCAGGGTGAGGTCGTCGGTCAACACCGAGATGGCGAGTTGATCGACATAGCTCCACACCGTGATGTTCATACCGCAGCCCGTCACCACCGGTCCTACGGAATAGATCTCGCTGACCGTCGCACCCTCGATGTCTCCCCGCTCTCGCGGTCCAGGGACATTCGAGATGACTAGGTTCATCACGCTGGCCGACTCGACCCGCTTGGCCTGGCTGCGGAACATCCCCGGCGCGAGCGCAGGGGGAAGGTAGGACAACCACGCAGGCAGGACCGTCGGCCCGAGCAACTGGTGATTTTCCTTCGCGATGCTAGTGGCCAGCGCGGTCAACCGCACCCGCTCCAGCGGTTCGTCGATCTGTACGGGCAACGACGCGGTTATGTAGGTGAACTCGTTGCCCACCAAGCGTTCCCGCGAGGTGTTGTAACTCACCGGCACACCGGCGATGAGCGGTGAATCTGCCCGGCCGTCATAGCGCAGCAGGAGCCGGCGCAACGCACCCGCCGCCGTCGCCAAGACGATGTCGTTGAGCGTGACCCCGAGGTGCTTGCTGGTTTCCTTGACGTCGGCGAGGGCAAGCGGCGCCGTCGCGAACCGGCGCCCCGGTGTCACAACGTGGTTGATGAAACACGTTGGCGGGGAGAAGTTGCGGGCCAGATCGGGATGCTGGCCCCGCTCCTTGGATCGGCGACGGACCCGCGAGACCCCGGTGGCCGTCTCCTTCACCAGGCGCGGCAGTTTCCGGATGAGTCCCACATGATCACGTCCGGCGGCCTTCAGCAGATCTGCGCGTGTCCAGGCCGCGTCAGAGCCCTCGGAGACTCGAATGTCTGGGGTCGGATCGAACGGCGCCATCGCCTTGGTCATCTGATTGGCCGATGCCAGGCCGTCAGCCAGCACGTGGTGGACCTTGTGGATGATCGCGATGCGGTCGTCGGCCAGGCCTTCGACGACATGCATCTCCCACAACGGACGGCTGCGATCCAGCGGGGTACTGGCGATCTCACCGATCAGTTGATCCAGTTCACGACGCCCGCCGGGGGCAGGCACCCGGGCCTGGCGAACGTGATAGTCGAAGTCGATGTCGTCGTTCACCACCCACATCGGGTGATGCAACTTCAGCGGGACGTTGACTAGCTGATGGCGAAGCGGCGCCATAGCCTGCAGCCGCGGATACGCGATCTGGCGGAACAGGTCGAAGCTGTATCCACCTTCCAGTCCGGACACGTCGAGCACGCCGATCTTCAGCGTGTGCATGTGGATCTCAGGTGTCTCGGTGTAGAGCATCAAGGCGTCCACGCCGTTGAGTCGCTTCATCCCCACCCCGTTCGTCACCGCCCCCGCTCCCCCATTCCACCCCGTGCGCGATCCAGCCACACGACTTCGGCCAACATTCATTTAGGGCATGACGCTTTGCGCAGAATCTGTAAGGCTGAGGCAATGAGTCTTGTCGCCGGGCGCGGCCCACTCAGCAAGGACCCTGCAGGCCGGTTCTCGTCACCCTTGCCTGACGATCTGGCCTTCGTCGAGCCGCATCCGCGACGAGTTCAGGCCATCAGCAACGGCGAAGTGGTCATCGACACCGAGCGGGCGCTGATGGTGCACCGCCGCGATCACCCACTCAGTTACGCATTCCCGGCCGACGAGATCGGTGACCTTCCCAGCGACCCCGAACCCGAGGCGCCCGGATACGTCCATGTGCCCTGGGACGCGGTCGACACCTGGGTCGAGGAGGGGCGCACGCTCGTCCACTACCCACCGAATCCGTATCACCGGATCGACTGCCGACCGACGAACCGGGCGCTGCGGGTCACCGTCGCAGGTGCCACCCTCGTCGACACCGCGGATACGGTGATCGTGTTCGAAACCGCACTGGAACCTCGGCTCTATGTTGATCCGTCGGTTGTCCGCACCGACCTGTTGCGACGCACCGAGACAAGCAGCTACTGCAACTACAAGGGCTACGCGACGTACTGGGCGGCGGTGGTCGGCGACACCGTCGTCGACGATGTGGCGTGGAGCTACGAGAACCCGCCTCCCGAATCCCTGCCCATCAAAGGACATCTCAGCTTCGACGCCGCCCGTGCCGGTGTGCTAGCCGAGCTGCCTGCAGTGTGACGCGCGTCACAGGCGGTGTGTTGACCTCCCACCCTACGGTTCCGTCACCGTAGGTTGCGCCTGGTTACGGTTGCGTACGTTTTCCCTGGTCGGCCACACTTTCTCCAGTTTGCTTAGGGAGGGAAATGCGTTGGGGCACTACATCGCCAATGTCCGTGACATCGAATTCAACTTTTTCGAGGTGTTGAATCTCGGCGACGTTCTCGCTTCGGGCGGCTACGGGGATCTCGACGTCGACACCGCGCGCACGATGCTCGAGGAGGTCGCCCGATTGGCGGAGGGGCCGGTGGCCGAGTCCTTCGCCGCCGCCGACCGCAACCCTCCGGTCTTCGACCCGGATCGTCACACCGTCAGCGTGCCCGGCGAGTTGGCGAAATCGGTGCAGGCGGTCAAGAACGCGGAGTGGTGGCGCATCGGCATCGCGGAGGAGATCGGCGGTGTACCCGCGCCCGCGGCGCTGACCTGGGCGATCCACGAGATGCTGATGTGCGCCAATCCGTCGGCAACCTTCTGGTATGCACTGGGCCCTGCGATGGCCAACGCGCTCTACGTCGAGGGCAACGAGCAGCAGAAGCGTTGGGCCGCAATGGGCCTGGAGCGGGGCTGGGCGGCGACCATGGTGTTGACCGAGCCGGACGCCGGCTCCGATGTCGGCGCGGGCCGTGCCAAGGCCTTCGCCCAGCCCGACGGCACATGGCACATCGAGGGCGTGAAGCGATTCATCTCCG
>JAVRPX010000039.1:0-5251 GCA_032161985.1 Mycobacterium sp. | reverse complement strand
GCCGGCTTGACTCGGCCTGCGCACTGTTGGGAACCGCAGCACCCGCGCTCTCGGCGTCGGGTAATTCGATGGGCTGGGGGTTCCGCTACCACATCCCGTACGCCACCGCGCTGGCGATGCGTGGGGCAACGGCGGAGGCGGCGGCGGTGCTCGCCGCGCTCGACGAAGCCCGGCGGCCATTTCGCAAGCTGGACTACGAGCGCAGCCTGGCCCGTGCATGGCTGGTGGCCGGGCAGGGCGCCATCACCGAGGCGATCACCACACTGCTGTCGGCTGCCGAAACTGCCTCGGCAAAGGGACAATTCGCCGCCGAGGTGATGTGCCTGCAGACCGCTGTCCAGTTCGGGGATCACTCCGTTGCGCCTCGGCTGACCGAACTCGAATCAATCGTCGAGGGCCCGCGCGTGAAACTGGCCAGCCGATTAGCAGCCGCGCTCGCCGCCTCCGACGCGCCCGCTTTGGAGGAGATCTCCACCGAATTCGAGCAAATGGGCGACCTCGTCGCGGCGGTGGACGCTGCCGCGCATGCCTGCTCCGCATTCCGCCACGGCGATCGGCGCGGCTCAGCCCTGGGTTGCTCAGCGCGCGCGGAGGCGCTGGCGCAACGATGCGGCGGTATCAGTACACCCGCCCTGCGCGAGGTCAGTGAACCGCTGCCGCTGACCGCGCGCGAGCGGGAGATCGTCCGGCTGCTCGGGTCGGGGTCGTCCACCCGCGAGGTCGCCGAGCGACTCTATGTCTCGGCACGCACAGTCGAAGGTCACGTCTACCGCGCCATGACCAAGACCGGAACGACCACCCGTGAAGAACTCATCAAGCTGCTGTCGCCCGACCAGTGAGGATGATTGCCTCGTAGCATCGACTTATGAGCGCGGAGGCAGTGGCGACCCTGATCGCCGAAATGCCCGAGGGTGTCGTGGTCACCGATCCCGACATCCTGGAGTCCTACCGGCACGACCGTGCCGTCGACCCCAGCGCGGGTACGCCGTTGGCCGTGGTCAGGCCCCGTCGCACCGAAGAAGTGCAAACGGTGATGCGCTGGGCGAGCGCCAACAAGATCGCCGTCGTGCCCCGCGGCATGGGCACCGGGCTGTCCGGCGGGGCCACCGCCCTGAACGGCGGCATCGTGCTGAGCACAGAGAAGATGCGGGACATCACCGTCGACCCGGTGACGCGCACCGCCGTCACGCAGCCCGGACTGCTCAACGCCGAGGTGAAGAAGACGGTCGCCGAGTACGGGCTGTGGTACCCCCCGGACCCGTCGTCGTTCGAGATCTGCAGCATCGGCGGCAACATCGCCACCAACGCCGGCGGGCTGTGCTGTGTGAAATACGGCGTCACCACCGACTACGTGCTGGGCCTTCAGGTGGTGCTGGCCGACGGCACGGTGGTGCGCCTGGGCGGCCCCCGCCAGAAGGATGTCGCAGGGCTTTCGCTGACGAAGCTTTTCGTCGGCAGCGAGGGCACGCTCGGAGTCATCACAGAAGTGACACTGCGACTGCTCCCGCCGCAGCACGTCGCGAGCACGGTGGTCGCCACGTTCGATTCCGTGGAGGCCGCCGCCAACGCCGTCGTCACGATCACCGGCAAGATCAGGCCGTCGATGCTGGAATTCATGGACTCGGCGGCGATCAACGCTGTCGAGGACAAACTGCGCATGGGCCTCGACCGAAACGCCGCCGCGATGATGGTGGCCGCCATCGACGACCGCGGGCCCTCAGGCGTTGAGGACGCGGAGTTCATGGCCGCGGTGTTCACCGAACACGGTGCGAAAGAAGTGTTTACGACGTCCGACCCAGACGAGGGCGAAGCGTTCGTCGCGGCCCGGCGGTTCGCAATTCCCGCGGTCGAGGCAAAGGGCTCGCTGCTGCTCGAGGACGTCGGAGTGCCGCTGCCCGCGCTGGCCGATCTGGTCGCCGGGGTGGCGAAGATCGCCGCCAACCAAGACGTGATGATCTCGGTGATCGCCCACGCCGGCGACGGCAACACCCACCCGCTGATCGTGTACGACCCCGCCGATGCAGCTATGGCGCAGCGTGCACAGAAGGCGTTCGGCGCCATCATGGATCTGGCGGTCGGACTCGGCGGCACGATCACCGGCGAACACGGGGTCGGCCGGCTGAAACGGCCCTGGCTGGCGGGCCAACTCGGGCCTGAAGCGATGGAGCTCAACCAGCGGATCAAGAAGGCGCTCGACCCCGACGGCATCCTGAACCCAGGCGCGGCAATCTGAGCGTTGCTATTGACACGCAGTGGTGACCTGTCGTACCAATGAGACATGACAGCTACTCTGTCTCATGGCGCGCCCGTCCGGTTCCAGCTCGCTGACGCCAACACCTGGCCCAACCCGTGGCCGATGTACCGCGCTCTTCGCGACCACGATCCGGTGCACCACGTCGTGCCCGAGGCCAAGCCCCAGGACGACTACTTCGTGATGACCAGGCACGCCGATATCTGGACGGCCGCCCGCGACCACGAGACCTTCTCGTCAGCTCTCGGGCTGACGGTGAACTACGGCGAACTCGAGCTGATCGGCCTCGCCGACAACCCGCCAATGGTGATGCAGGACCCGCCGGTGCACACCGAGTTCCGCAAGCTGGTGTCCCGAGGTTTCACCCCGCGTCAGGTTGAGGCCGTCGAGCCCAAGGTGCGTGAGTACGCTGTCGAGCGCATCGAACGTATTCGCGCGAACGGTGGCGGCGACATCGTCAAGGAGCTCTTCAAGCCGCTCCCGTCGATGGTCGTGGCGCACTATCTGGGCGTACCCGAGGAGGACCGCGAGCAGTTCGACGGCTGGACAGAGGCGATCGTCGCGGCGAACACCGTCGAGGGCGGAGTCGCGGGAGCTTTGGGCACGCTCGGCGAAGCGCTTGGCGAGATGATGGCCTACTTCACTGCGCTGATCGAGCGTCGCCGCGTCGAGCCCGAGGACGACACGGTCTCGCATCTAGTGGCCGCCGGTGTGGGTGCCGATGGTGACATCGCCGGTGTCCTATCGATTCTCGCGTTCACGTTCACGATGGTGACGGGCGGCAACGACACCACCACCGGCATGCTCGGCGGCTCGGTGCAGCTGCTCCACCAGCGACCCGACCAGCGCAAGTTGCTCGCCGAAAACCCAGATCTGATCCCGGATTCCGTCGACGAGTTCCTGCGCATGACGTCGCCAGTGCAGATGCTCGGCCGCACCGTGACGCGCGATGTGAAGGTCGGCGACGTCACCATCCCCGAAGGGCGCCGCGTGATGCTCCTTTACGGTGCGGGCAATCGCGACGAGCGGCAGTACGGAGACGATGCTGGTGAGCTGGACGTGACACGCAAGCCGCGCAACATCCTGACGTTCAGCCACGGCGCGCACCACTGCCTCGGCGCGGCGGCAGCGCGCATGCAGTCGCGGGTCGCACTCACCGAACTGATGGCACGGATTCCCGATTTCGAGGTCGACGAGTCCGGAATCATCTGGGCCGGTGGCAGTTACGTGCGAAGACCGCTTTCGGTGCCGTTAACGGTGACGTCCTGATGGCGGGCGATTGGCTGGCGGCGCGACGCACCGAGGTGGCCGCGGACCGAATCCTTGATGCCGCGGGCGAGCTGTTCGCACACAAGGAGGCAGCGGCCGTCGGGATGCACGAAATCGCCTCTGCGGCAGGCTGTTCCCGCGCCACGCTGTACCGGTCCTTCGAGAACCGGGAGGCACTCTATACCTCGTACGTGCACCGTGAGAGCTACCGGCTCTACCGCGAGATGACCGAGCAGATCAACTCGGTAATGGATCCGCGTGATCGCCTCATCGAGGGCATGCTCGCATCATTGCGAAATGTCCGCGAAAGCCCCGCTCTGGCATCGTGGTTCGCCACCTCGCAGCGGCCGATCGGCGCGGAGATGGCCGAACAGTCCGAGGTGATCAAGGCGCTCACGGAGGCATTTGTCATCTCGCTGGGACCTGACGACCCCGAGTTGGTGGCCCACCGGGCCCGCTGGCTGGTGCGAGTGATGACCTCCCTGTTCTTGTTCCCTGGACACGACGACGAAGATGAGCGCGCAATGCTCGAGGAGTTCGTCGTGCCGATCGTGCTGCCGAGCCTTCATGCCACCCAATAGGCTTGAGCCTTAATCGATTTGCGCGGGATCTTGTAGTCCTCGCGGAAGACCTTGGCCACCTCGCGGGTAATTCGGTTGTCGCACGCCACCCAAGGTGTAGCCGCGCTGATGCTGCTTTTCGCCATCGGCGAACCACATGCGAATCCACATCGTCGGGTGCAGCGGCCGATCGGTC
Organism: Mycobacterium sp.; assembly: GCA_032161985.1. Lineage (GTDB taxonomy): Bacteria > Actinomycetota > Actinomycetes > Mycobacteriales > Mycobacteriaceae > Mycobacterium. The sequence goes on along the minus strand of JAVRPX010000039.1, from coordinate 975 downwards.
AGCAGGCCGCCACCATCGAAGCTCAGCCGCAGGTAGTGCGGGGTGAGCTCGCGCCGGCCGGTCACTGTCAGCCGGTAGTCGGCCGCGCGCAGCAGCTTGAGCACGGCGCCCTGAAACCCGCGCGATGGCATCTTGTCGGACATCCTTCGCCCCTCGCGTCAATTACTTAGGGCAGCTTAACCTAACTTGCGGCGCGTTGCGGGGGCCGGGGTCTACTAACTGATGTAGTAGCCGCGTCGGTAAGGTTTCGCGGATGAGCACGCCGACTTCCCGCGCGGGGTATGTGCGCGGCGGATTGGTCGGCGTGTGCTCGGCGCTGGTGACCGCGACAGCGCATGCCGGTGCCGGTGGCGGCGCCCCGACGGGCGGTGCGCTGATCCTCCTGCTGGTGGTGTGCGCGACGGTTGGCGCGGTAGTCGGTGGAATCACGCTCGAGGGCCGACATTCGCGCGCTGTGCTGGTGGTTGGCGCGCTGGCCGCGGCTCAGGTCTTGGGCCACGTGATGCTGACTGTCGCCGGCCACCACGAGCACTCCAGCTGGTTGTTGACGCCGCCGATGCTGATGCTGCACGCACTCGCCGCCGTGGGACTCGGCCTGTTGATCAACGCGGTCGAGTATCTCTATGCGGTGTGTGGGTCCGTGCTGTGCTGGCTTCGGATCTTCGCCGCAGGCCACATCCGCCCAGCGGCCGGGCAAGCGTGGCGACCCACCAATGTCATTGTCGCGCGGCCTGTTCTGCTGCGTACCGGGCTGGGGATGCGGGCACCGCCATAGGTGTCCTTCGTGAGCGCCTAGCGCTCCGATCGCTTGTATGGCCCGCTTCGCCGGTCGGCGATGGCGGCCTTCCGTTGCGCTGCAGTCGAGCGCCGCACCGTAAGCACCCCTTATATCGGAAAGACGAATTGACATGACGAACAACAGCAATCCCAATACCAGCACCGCGACTCGTGTCCGGCGGGTGGCGATGGCCACCG
>JAVRPX010000038.1:0-9784 GCA_032161985.1 Mycobacterium sp. | reverse complement strand
CGTCAGCTCGATCCGCAGCGGCTCCCCGTCCCGTTTGCCCTCATAGACCATCACGGTCCCAGGAACGAGCGGGAAGTACTTGTTGGTGATCTTGTCGGTGAACTGGGCCGGATCCACCTTGGGTGCGTGCGGATTGTTCATCAGCGGAACCGTCCAATCCGGCGGCGACGGTGTCGTTGTCGCGCTGGTGGTGCTGATTGGTCCCGCCACCCCGGTCGGGGCCGACGTTGAGCCATTCGAACCGCAGCCGGCCAGCGCCACCGCGGCCACGAAAGCGATGATGAGCCTACGCATCGCGGTCACCTCCATAAATGGTTTCGCCGTAAGCATCTGCTGCCGTTCCTGAACGGTGTCTGAACGCCAGCTGGGCCGGTGAGCGATTCCTTTTCCCGCCCCGCCCGGTCTATACCGGCATGGACATAACGCTAAATGACGTCGCGCGCGAGGTGCTCGACGGGCCGCACATCGCGGCGATCGCGACATCGAACTCCGACGGGCGGCCGCAATCGTCGGTGATCTTCGTCAAACGCGACGGCGACTCCGTGGTGTTCAGCACCATCAAAGGCAGGCTGAAGACCCGCAACATGGCGCGCGACCCGCGGGTCAGCCTGCTGGTGATCGACAAGGAGAAGGGGCGCTACGTCGAGATCCGTGGCACGGTGGAGATCACTGACGACCCCGAGAAGCGATTGCTTTATGAGATGTACAACCGCTACATGGGCGGCACGGCGCCACCGCCCGAGCCGGACGCGGAGCGCCTGATCGTGCGGATCACGCCGCAGAAGGTCTACCAGTTCCCGCCGGTTGCGGCATGAGCGATTTCATCGGCGACACCGAGCCGTACCGACGCGAACTGATCGCGCACTGCTACCGGATGCTCGGCTCGGCCCACGACGCCGAGGACGTCGTGCAGGAGACCTATCTGCGGGCGTGGCGCGGCTATCGGGATTTCGAGAACCGGTCGTCGATGCGGACATGGCTGTACCGCATCGCGACCAACGCGTGCCTGACGGCACTCGCGCACGGCAGCAGGCGCGTGCTGCCATCGGGCCTGGGCGGCCCCGCCGACGATCCACATCTGGAGCCCGAGCCCGCTCCGAATGTGACGTGGCTGCAGATCATTCCCGATTCCTGGGTCGACGACCCGGCCGTCGTCGTCGCGTCGCGGGAAAGTCTGCGGCTGGCGTTGGTCGCGAGCCTTCAGCACCTTCCCGCCCAGCAGCGTGCGGTGCTTCTGCTGCGCGACGTGCTGGCGTTCCCGGCCGCGGAGGTCGCCGTGATGCTCGACATCAGCGTGGCCGCGGTGAAGAGCGCGCTGCAGCGTGCCCGGGGCCGGATGCGCGACGTCGCCCCGAGCGCCGACGAGGTCATCGAGCCCACGGAGCCGCGGGCTCGCGAGCTGCTGGATGGGTACATGGCCGCGTTCGAGACCGCGGACACCGCGCTGCTGGAGGAGGTGCTCCGTCACGACGCCGCGCTGGAGATGGTCGGGTCGCGGACGTGGTTCAGCGGCCGGACGACCTGCCTGCCCTATCTTGCCGGAGTGGTTGGCGTGCCAGGTGATTGGCGGATGGTGGCCATCGCCGCCAACGGCCAGCCCGCCGCCGCGGCCTACCGTCGTGACGAGGACGGCGTGATGCGTGCTTTTGGGATCGCGGCGCTCGACGTGACCGCGAGCGGGATCGCCCGAATCGTCGTGTTCGGCGAACCCGGCCTGGTCACGTTGTTCGGTCTGCCACTGGTCGATTGGCCCTTGGAAGCCGCTAGCGCAGATCGTCGATGACCACGTTGCCGGTGTCGGAGCGGGCGGTGACGACTGCCGCGGCATTCTCCCGGTTTGTTGTTTGCGGGACCCTGACGTCCGTGTTGCCGTCTGCAGTGTTGGCGTTCACGACGTAAGGGCCCCGGGCCGGCAGTGCGAGGATGACGTCGCCGTCCTGACTGGAAACATCGACGGTACGCGGTGCGGTCTCGGCGAAGTCAACCTTGATGTCACCGGTTTCGGTGGTGGCGCTGAATGATTCGGTGACTCTGATCGGGTCGCGCGTCGCGACCTCACCATCCACGTTGTGAACCTCGATGCGGCGAGCCGCGCCGCTGAGCACCACGGCCCCGGTGTCGGTGCGGGCGATCAGCTGGTCGATATCGGCCTGCGCCAGCACCACACCTGTGTCCTGCTGGACGGTGACCGTCAACTTGCGGGCGAGGTCGGGCGGCAGCACGAGCGTGATCTCGCCGGCCCGGCCCCACTGCAGGAATGTCGACGATTCGCCGTTGATGGTGACCCGCGCACCCGTCGGATCGGCGTTGACCACCAACGGGTTTGCGCCCGCGCGTGTGGAATTGACCATTCGCAGATCCGCCCGCGGCTCGCGGGCCTTACGGTCGGTGGTGATCCGCACGGCGACGGGAACCGAACCGGTGTCGACGAACACCGACCGCATGGCGACCGGCAGGGGCTTGCTGTCGGTGATGACCCGGAAGCTGGCGATGCCCCACGCCACCGCGCCCAGCGATGCGAGGGTCCCCACCGCCAGCACCGCCGCGGCGGCGATGAGCGACAGCCGGAACGCGGTGCGGCCGCCGGAGGAGAGCGGAGGCGGCGGCGTGGCCGGTGCCGGCGGTGGGGGAGCAATGGTGGTCACAGTCAAAACCCTTTCAACGGTTCAGGATTCGAGGTAGCGCAGCACTGCCAGCACGCGGCGGTTCTCGCTCTCGTCGGGAGCGAAGTCCAACTTGGTGAAGATCGATGCGATGTGCTTTTCGGTGGAGCCGACGGACATGTGTAGCGCCGAGGCGATCGCCGAGTTCGTTTTGCCCTCGGCCATCAGTTGCAGCACCTCACGTTCGCGCGGGGACAGCTTGTCGAGCACGTTGCGGCGATGTGAGCGAACCAGGATCTGCGACACCACTTCTGGATCGAGCACGGTGCCACCACCGCCGACGACCTCGACGGCGTCCAGAAACGCGGGGACATCTGCCACCCGGTCCTTGAGCAGGTAGCCGAATCCCTTTGTATCCGAGGCGATCAGGTCGGCGGCGTACCGTTCCTCGACGTAGTGCGACAGCACCAGCACCGGCGACTCCGGGTTCTGGCTGCGTAGCAGCGCCGCGGCACGGATGCCTTCGTCGGTGAAGGTCGGCGGCATCCGCACGTCGACTATCGCGAGGTCGGGGCGCTTCTCGTTGACCAGCCGCAGCAGGTTGGTCGCGTCGGGGACGCCGGCGACCACCTCGTGGCCGGCGTCGGTGAGGATCCGCTCGATGCCCGCCCGCAGCAGCGCCGAGTCCTCGGCGATCACGACGCGCATGGCAGCACCGTGGTGACGATGGTGGGACCGGTGGCGGGGCTCGACACGGTGAACGTGCCGTGTGCGGCGCGCACGCGTTCCTCGAGCCCGCGCAGGCCGGTGGCGTTCTCGTCGGTGGTTATCGATGCGCCGCCGCGCCCGTCGTCGAACACCGTGACGTACAGCTGGTTGGCCGGCTCGTCGAGCCGTACGGTGACCACCGCCTGCGTGGCGTTCGCGTGTTTGGCGATGTTCGTCAACGCCTCTGCCACGACGAAGTAGGCGACCGACTCCACTTCATCCGGCAATCGGCGAGGCAGATGGAGATTGATCGTCGTCGGGACCACCGACCGCTGCACCACCGCCGACAGCGCGGCGTCCAGCCCACGGTCGGACAGGATCGTCGGGGCGATGCCGCGCACCATGTTGCGCAACTCGACCAGCGCAGTCTTGGCGTCCTCGTGCGCCTCGGCGATCAGCTGCTTGGCCGCGGGCAGGTCGGTGTCGAGCTTGGTCTGGGCCAGCCCAATGGTCATGGCCAGCGACACCAGCCGCGGCTGCACGCCGTCGTGCAGGTCGCGTTCGATGCGGTGGCGTTCGGTCTGCGCGGACGAAACGGCACCTTGTCGGGCATCGGCGAGTGCGCTGACCTGATACTCCAGCGCAGCCGTCGGCGACGGCGACAGCAGCCAGCGGTCGATCGCAGCGTCCACCGCTGGCGCGAAGATCAGGATCGCCACGGCCGCTACCACCGCAACAAACGCGAGCAGCCAGGCTAGCGGCGGCGACAGGAACGACAGCCCTGCGTCGTCGTCGCTTTGCCGAATAGCGATCGCGGCGGCCGGGCCGAGAAATGCGAATGCCAGCAGCGCAAGTGCGACACCCACGACCAGCATGTCGTAGGTCATTCGCAGGTAGTGGTGGGCGGTGGCCTTCCAGAACCGGGCGCTGCTGATGTCCAGCCACAGCTGATGCAGCCACCGCTGGATGCCGGCATACGGCGACAGCGGCCGGGGCGGAACACCGATGCCGAGGCCGAACACCGCCTCGCTGCGTAGGCGTTCGACGTGCTCGACGCCGCGCATCAGGTAGACGAACACCACGGCGGACAGGGCGAGGCCGATGCCGCTGGGGATCGACGAGATGCCAATGATCAAGATTGTCAATGGAATCCAGAACCACACCGTGGCGATCGCCGCGCCGGTGACCAACGAGGCCGTGGGCACCACGCCAATGTTGCGGGCGGGTGCGGCGACGGGCTCGTCGACGGCAGCGGGTGCCGGGGCGGCATCGGGACTCACGTCGGTTACTGCGACCATGCCTTTAACCTATGGACCGCAGGCTGTGCGCGACACAGCGTTTTCCCGAGAACCTGCCGGGGGTAAACCCCCGTGGTCAGTACCGTCGACCTATGGCGACGACTGAGCGGCACCGATTGCTGAGCTATCTGGGCCCGAACTGGTTCGCCTCGGTGATGGGCACCGGCATTGTGGCCACGGCGGGTGCGACGTTGCCGCTGCATGTGCCTGGCCTACGGGCGTTCGCCCAGGCGGTATGGGTGGCGGCGACGGTCTGGCTTGTGATGCTCATCGTCGCTGCGGTCGCCCATTGGGTGCGGAACCCGACCGTGGCCCGCAGTCACGCATACAACCCGCAGATGGGCCATTTCTACGGCGCGGCCCCGATGGCGTTGCTAACGGTCGGCGCCGGGGCGGTCCTCGTCGGCAAGGATCTGATCGGCATGCGGGCGGCCGTCGACCTCGATTGGGTGCTGTGGACGATAGGAACGGTCGGCGGGCTGTTCACCGCGATGAGCATCCCGTATCTGATGTTCACCCAGTACCGCGTCGAGGCCGATGCCGCATTCGGCGGCTGGCTGATGCCGGTGGTGCCGCCTATGGTGTCCGCGGCGACGGGCGCTCTGCTGATCCCGCATATGGCGCCGGGCACCGGCCGCCAGACTATGCTCTACGGCTGCTACGCGATGTTCGGGCTGTCGCTCGTCGCGTCGCTCATCATCATCACCATGGTGTGGAGTCGCCTCGCGCACTTCGGCACCTCCGGCACCGCACGCGTGCCGACACTGTGGATCGTATTGGGGCCGCTGGGCCAATCCATCACGGCCGCAGGCCTTCTCGGGACGAACGCGGCACTGGTCGTCGAGCCGCATCTGGCGGACGGCATGAGCGTCTTCGCGATCCTGTACGGGGTTCCGGTCTGGGGATTTGCGGTGTTGTGGATTTCGCTGGCCACCGCGTTGACCGTTCGAACGGCGCGCCGCGGTATGCCGTTCGGGCTCACATGGTGGAGCCTGACATTCCCGGTTGGGACTTTTGTCACCGGCACGACGCAGCTGGCGGTCCATACGGGTCTGCCTGCGTTCCGCGTTGCCGCCGCCATCGCCTATGTCGGGCTGCTGAGCACCTGGTGTCTGGTGGCGGTTCGGACCTTCCGAGGTGGCTTGCGCGGCAACATATTCGCACCGCCGCCGACGGCCCCCATCAAGGCGCATAAGGATCCACCTGCAGCGACGCCGGGATAGTGAGCGAGACTCCGGACTTGATCACTTCGGGGCGGTGAGCTCCAGCGCGATGTTGTCCGGATCGCGGAACTCCAGAATGTAGGACGGGCCGATGTCCTTGATAGGCTCGTGTTCGACACCGAGCGCGTCGAGATGGGCTGCGGCAGCGTCTAATTCGTCTTTGCTGGCGACGCGGAAGGCCATGTGGTCGAGTCCGCAGCGGTCCTCGTGGAACCTATCCGTCGCGACGGGCCGAAGGCCGATCAGCGCGCCACCGAGGTCATAGATCACGCCGCCGAACAGAAATCCGAGCGCCTCCTGGGTCGCCGCGTCGGCGCTCTCGGGTGACTCGATCAACACCGGCCAGCCAAAGACGCTCTCGTAGAACAGCCGCGATCGCTCGATGTCGGTGACCGTGAGCCGGAGGTGTGCGATGGAGGAGGTGCTGATCGGCATGTACTCATGCTGCCAGTGCCGGCGCAGCGATGAGTTTCCGGCACTGCCGCGGTCTGTCTTGGCGTCACTGTCTAGACCTCAGCAAGGAGCAACATCATGAGCATGATCTCCACCGACACCGTCAACCAGGATCTCGAGCGCCCATCGCGCACCTGGGTCCACAAGGCCGGAACCATCATCAGCGTCCTCGTCACCGCATTTCTGGCCTTCGATGCGGTGGGCAAGCTCGCTGGTGTGCCACAGGTCAAGGAGGCCACGCAGGCTCTCGGCTTCCCGCCCGGCCAGGCGCTGGTCATCGGCATTGTGCTGGCCATCTGCGTGGTCGTCTACGTAGTCCCGCGGACCGCCGTGCTTGGCGCGCTCGGCATCACGGCGTATCTGGGCGGCGCGGTCACGACCAACATGCGCGTAGAGGCCCCGCTGTTCACCCACACGCTGTTCGCTGTGTACCTGGGCGTGCTGATGTGGGCCGGCCTCGCCATGCGGCGCCCTGAATTGCTGCGGATCGTCGGGCTCCGCCGGTAGTCCGCTGTTCGCCATGCCAGAATCGCCGTCGTGCGAATTGGGATGACAATGCCCGTGATGGAGCCCAGCCTGGACGCGGCGACGCTGAAAGCCTGGGCCCGGGGCATCGACGACGGCCCGTTCTCGTCTCTGTGCTGGGGGGAGCGGGTCGCGTTCGACAATCCCGAGTGCCTGACGCTGCTCGGTGCGCTGGCGGCCTGGACCGATCGGGTGCGGTTGGTGACGACGGTGGTGGTGCCGCAGCTGCACGACCCGGTAATGCTGGCCAAACAGCTGGCCACCGGCGACATGCTCAGTGGTGGCCGGCTGACGGTCGGCCTCGGCGTCGGCGGGCGCGAAGAGGACTACGGCGCCGTCGGGGCCGACCCTGCGACGCAGACGATGCGCGGCCTGGCCGAGAGCGTCGCGGTGATGAAGCGCATCTGGGCGGGGCAGAAGGTCACCGAATCTGTCGTGCCGGTCGGGCCGCCGCCGCTGCAGACCGGTGGACCGCAGCTGCTGATCGGCACCATGGGCCCGAAGACCGTTCGCAGCGCTGCGGCCTGGGCCGACGGACTGGCGGGCACCACGCTTGACCTCGACGTCGAGGAGCAGAACGCGCTGTTCGACGTGGCGCGCCAGTCATGGGCGCAGGCCGGCAAACGCAAACCGCATCTGGCGACGTCGTTCTGGTTCGCCATCGACGACGACGGCCAGGAAGCACGGGCGCAGGTACACCGGCACCTGGTGCGCTATATGAACTGGATTCCCACCCAGGTCGTCGACGCGATGGCACCCACCACCGGATGGGCCGGTAACGATGACGAGCTGCTTGCGGTGCTGCATAAGTTCAAGGACATCGGTACTGACGAGGTTCACCTCATCCCGACGAGTTCTAACATCGACCAACTGCGCCGCGTCGCCGACGTGGTAGCGCACTTCGCTTAGCCGAGCCCGTCGTAGACCTTCTTGTAGTACGACGACAGGAACCGGGGACCGATGAACCGCATGGTCGTAACCCCGATGAGCCCGATGAGGTTCTTCGAGGTCTGTTCCCACACCCCGTGCACGGAACTGCCCCCCTCGGCGGTGGGCGTCGCGGTGAGGGTCATGAAGCTGCCCGCCTCCATCGCGTCGCTCTTGGCCACGGTCAGCGTCACCGAATCGGGTGTCGACCAGTCGTAGTGCCATGTGGCCCATAGCTTCGGGAAGTCCTGGCCCTCGCGGATGTCGGCCTCGGTCTCGCCGAGGTGATATACCTCGACCGCCTTGACCGACGACGCCGGCCAGCGATGCGGACGGTTGGGGGAGAAGTCGGTCATCAGCTCGATGACCTGCTGCGGCGTCGCGGTCGTCTCGAAGTCGATTCGAACTTGGTGTGCACGGGCAGAACGTATCAGCGGTGTCACTCGTGAGTGGCAGGCTCTCGACATGACCACACCGATGCCGCCGATCGTGTCGCGCTCCGAATGGCAGAAGGCGCGCGCGGACTTGCTTATTCGCGAGAAGGAGCTCACCCGGTTGAAAGACTCGGTGAGTGCCGCGCGCCGCCGCCTACCGATGGTGGAGATCACCAAGCCCTACTCCTTCGACACCGAGTCCGGACCCGCGTCACTGCTCGATCTGTTCGACGGACGCAAGCAGCTGATCGTTCAGCACTTCATGTTCGGCTCCGATTGGGAAGAGGGCTGTGACGGCTGTTCTCTGATGGCCGATCACATCGGTCCACTGTCGCATCTGCACGCGAAAGACACGTCGTTCGTGCTGGTTTCGCGAGCAGCGTCGCCCAAGCTGCTGGCCTTCCGGCAGCGCATGGGCTGGGCACTGCCGTGGGTGTCGTCGGAGGAGTCGACGTTCAATGAGGACTTCGGCGTTACGGTCGACGGTGAGGAGATTCACTCTGTCAGCGTTTTCCTACGCGACGGCGATCGCGTGTTCCACACGTGGCAGACGTTCAACCGCGGCGAGGAGCCGTTCATGGTGGTGTTCGACCTGCTCGACCTCACCCCCTACGGGCGCCAGGAAACGTGGGAGGACTCACCCGAGGGCTGGCCGCAGCAACCGCCGTATGAGTGGATGCGGCTGGCCGACTCCTACTGAACTTCTGCTGCCAGTGCGGTGATCGCGTTCCAATCGGGCCTATAGCGACGCGGCCATTGGCGTCTCGGTGCGCAAGCGCTCGGCGTCATGGCCGGGTGGTGCACCGAACATCCGCCGGTATTCGCGATTGAACTGTGACGGGCTGTCGTAGCCGACGAGGTGTCCGATGCCTGCGATATCTCCTGGACGGACGACCAGCAGTGAGCGAGCATGCTGTAGGCGAATGCGCTTCTGAAACTGCAAGGGGCTCATGGCCGTAACCGCTCGGAAGTGTCGATGAAACGCCGATGTGCTCATCCCGGACAGCCGGGCGAGGTCGTCGATGCGCATCGGTTCGGCATAGTTTTCGCGGATCCACGCGATCGCGCGGCTGACATGTGACAGGTCGCTGTTCGCCAGGCCGATCTGGCGCATCGTGTCGCCTAGCGGGCCCGCGAGCAGCCGCCACACGACCTCCTGGGCGATCAGCGGAGCGAGCACCGGCGCGTCGGCGGGATGGTCGAGCAGTCGCAGCATCCGAGCCGCTGCGTCGAGCAGCTCGGGCTCGGCCACGCCTGTCGCGATCGCCGGTGTGGCCGGTGCCCCCCGCGGCCACCGCCCGGCCGGTGCCTTCAGCAATAACTCAGCAATCGCCGCCGGACGCAGGACGAGACCCATGCCGAGTGCTCGCCCGGTGCCGTCCGAGTCCACCCAGTGGCCGGTGACCGGCAGGTTGGCGGTGATGACGAGACAATCGCCCGACCCGTATTCGATCAGCTGGTCGCCGAGCATGAGACGCTTGCCACCCTCGGCCATCACCACCAGCAGCGGATGGGTCACCGAGTACTCCGGAGTCGCGGGCGTGGTCGCCACGTTGGACAGCAACAGCCCAGCGATGGACGTCGTGAGGTCCGGTCGGGCGTGCGCCTCGATT
>JAVRPX010000037.1:0-2534 GCA_032161985.1 Mycobacterium sp. | reverse complement strand
ACGAGCAGCTGCGCGCCGACTTCGAGAAGGCCGCGGCTACGCACCGCGCCGAGGTGGCGCGAACGCTGCGGCGCTGCGGCGCTCCGCTTCTCTCTCTGCGCACCGACCGGGATTGGATCGCCGACGTGGTGCGGTTCGTCGCCAACCGGAAGCGCAGCGGCGCCATGGCCGGCCGATGAGCGCTTGCGCGAAGATCAGACAGCACCGATGACCTGTATTCGACTGAAATGACAAGTAGCACATGACATTACCGTTGCTCGGGCCGATGACGCTGTCGGGTTTCGAACACGCTTGGTTCTTTCTGTTCCTCATCGTGGTCCTCGGGCTGATCGGGCTCTACCTCGTGGTGCAGCTGGCCCGCCAGAAGCGGATGCTGCGCTTCGCAAACATGGAGCTGCTGGAAAGCGTTGCGCCCAAACGCCCCTCGCGCTGGCGGCACCTGCCTGCGATCCTGCTCGTGCTGTCGCTGCTGCTATTCACGGTGGCGATGGCCGGGCCCACGAACGACGTCCGGATCCCACGCAACCGCGCGGTCGTGATGCTGGTGATCGACGTGTCGCAGTCCATGCGGGCCACCGACGTGTCCCCGAGCCGGCTGGCCGCGGCCCAGGAAGCCGCCAAGCAGTTCGCCGATCAGCTCACGCCAGGCATCAACCTCGGCCTGATCGCCTACGCTGGCACCGCCACTGTGCTGGTGTCTCCGACTACGAACCGCGACGCCACCAAGGCTGCGATCGACAAGCTGCAACTGGCCGACCGCACCGCGACCGGTGAGGGCATCTTCACCGCGCTACAGGCCATCGCCACCGTCGGCGCCGTGATCGGTGGTGGTGACGAGCCGCCACCGGCGCGCATCGTGCTGATGTCCGACGGCAAGGAGACCGTGCCGTCCAACCCGGACAACCCCAAGGGGGCCTACACCGCGGCGCGCACCGCCAAGGATCAGGGCGTGCCGATCTCGACGGTGTCGTTCGGAACGCCCTACGGCTACGTCGAGATCAACGACCAGCGCCAGCCCGTGCCCGTCGACGACGAGATGCTCAAGAAGATCGCCGAACTGTCTGGTGGCGAGGCCTACACGGCGTCCAGCCTTGAGCAGCTCAAGGAGGTCTTCACCAACCTCCAGGAGCAGATCGGCTACGAGACCCGCAAGGGCGACGCCAGTGCGGGCTGGCTGCGGCTGGGTGCTCTGGTGCTGGCGCTTGCGGCGCTGGCAGCGCTGCTGATCAACCGACGGCTGCCGAACTAAGGCGATTTCTTAAGAACGCTGTGCAGGCACTAAGTTGGCGCTTATGACTGCGGACGCGAGGAGCAGAACAACAGAAGCGACCGACAATGCAGCCGATACCGCCGGCCAAACCGCCGGTCGCCGTCCGCCCTTTGTCGCCCGCTCGGTGCTGGTGACCGGTGGAAACCGGGGCATCGGGCTCGCGATCGCCCAGCGGCTCGCGGAAGACGGTCACAAGGTTGCCGTCACCCACCGCGGGTCCGGCGCCCCGGACGGGCTCTTCGGTGTCGAGTGCGACGTCACCGATAACGAAGCCGTCGATCGCGCCTTCAAAGAGGTAGAGGAGCATCAGGGTGCGGTCGAAGTGCTGGTGTCCAATGCCGGCATCTCCGCGGACGCGTTCCTCATCCGGATGACCGAGGAGAGGTTCGAGAAGGTCATCGACGCGAACCTCACCGGGGCGTTCCGGGTGGCCCAGCGGGCATCGCGCAGCATGCAGCGCAAGCGGTTCGGCCGGATGATCTTCGTGGGGTCGGTCTCCGGCAGCTGGGGGATCGGCAACCAGGCCAATTACGCGGCCTCCAAGGCCGGACTGATCGGCATGGCCCGCTCGATCTCCCGGGAGCTGTCCAAGGCCGGGGTCACCGCGAACGTGGTTGCACCGGGCTACATCGACACCGAGATGACCCGTGCGCTGGATGAGCGGATTCAGGCGGGGGCACTGGAATTCATCCCGGCGAAGCGGGTCGGCACCGCCGAGGAGGTCGCCGGGGTGGTCAGCTTCCTGGCGTCGGAGGACGCCAGCTACATATCCGGTGCCGTGATCCCGGTCGACGGCGGCATGGGCATGGGCCACTAAGGAGATAAGGACTGATATGGCAGGGTTTCTCGAAGGCAAGCGCATCCTGGTCACCGGGATCATCACCGACTCGTCGATCGCATTCCACATCGCGCGGGTCGCGCAGGAAGGGGGCGCGGAGCTGGTGCTGACCGGCTTCGACCGGATGAAGCTGATCCAGCGGATCGCTGACCGGCTGCCGAATCCGGCCCCGTTGTTGGAACTCGACGTGCAGAACGAGGAGCACCTCGGCACGCTTGCCGACCGGGTCACCGATGTGATCGGGGATGGCAACAAACTCGACGGTGTGGTGCACTCGATCGGCTACATGCCGCAGACCGGCATGGGCATCAACCCGTTCTTCGACGCGCCGTACGAGGACGTCGCCAAGGGCATCCACATCTCGGCGTACTCGTACGCCTCGCTGGCCAAGGCGCTGCTGCCGATCATGAACCGCGGCGGCGGAAT
>JAVRPX010000036.1:0-5224 GCA_032161985.1 Mycobacterium sp. | reverse complement strand
CGGTGCACAGCAGGATCTGCGGTCCGTCGTGGCGCGTCGGCGCGTCGATCTCGTGGCCCAACTGCTCGCCGTCGATGCACAGCACCGACACCGCAAACTCCGGTGCCGGCGTGTTGTACACGAGTTCTGTTCCGTCCCTGGTGATTCGGGGATGGATGACATCGTCGGTCGCGGGCGTGAAGTCGAGCACCCTCAGCAATTCGGGCACGTCGACGTGTTTGGGGGTGAGCCCGCCGCGCAGCACGTTGTCGGAATTGGCCATCACCTCGACGCCGACGCCGTGCAGATACGCGTGCAGGTTGCCCGCAGGCATATAGATGGCTTCCCCGGATTTGAGGCTGAGCCGGTTCAGCAGCAGCGAGGCCAGCACACCGGCGTCGCCGGGGTATCGCTCACTGAGTTCGAGCACGGACTTGGCCTCTGCCGCGAACTTCTTCTTGCCCGCTTGGAGGTAGTGGATCGCGCCCTCGATCACTGCAGGCACCAGTACGTCGAGGTGGGGCTGCGGGGCGGTGATCCACGTAGTGAACAACGCCCGCAGGCCGTCGGCGTCGGGTTGACCGGACAGTAGGTTGACGAACGGGTCGAGGTCAGTGACCGCAAGCGCTCGCATCAACTCGACGCTGCTGGCCGCGGGCCGGAATCCGGCAAGCGCCTCGAATTGCCCTAGGGCGACCAGTAATTCGGGCTTGTGGCTGCGGTCGCGATAGTTGCGGGTGGGCGCTGTGACCGGGATGCCCCGCTTCTCCTCGCGCGCGAAGCCCTCCACCGCCTGCTCGGCGCTCGGATGCGCCTGCAGCGACAGCGGTTCGTCGGCGGCCAGCACCTTGAGCAGGAACGGCAGCGTGTCGCCGAAGCGGCCCCGAACGGCCTGGCCGAGTTGCCCCTCGGGATCCTCCCGCAGCGTGTCCAGCAGCGACCGCTCGCCCTCGTCGGTCTCCAGGAAAGCCGGATCGCCGGGGTGTGCCCCAAACCACAACTCCGCCTCGGGATGCGCTGTGGGAGAGGGCCGTCCGGTGAAATCGGCAATGGCAGTTCGCGAACCCCATGCATAGGTCCGCACCGCTCCACGTAGCAGGTGCACTCGCTTAACCTCGAACCAGTCGCAGGTAGGTGGCCGCCATCTCCAACCGAACGGCCAGGATACCCAGCTGTTGTTCCTCGCGGCCGGGCGCGGGCGCAGGCGCGACAGCTGTCTCGGAAACCTCCGGCACGTCTTCGGCATTGACCACGTCGACGTCGTCGTGCCCGCTCACCCGCGCGAGGACCATCGGGCGCTCGTCGTCGGTGGTCAGCACGAAGGTCCGGACACGCCGCTGCAGCGGGCCGTCGATTTGTTCGTCATGAAATATCGACATTTCGTGATCGCCCCCGGATTCGCCACCCATTCCGCCCTGCAGCGCCACAAGCGCATCGGCCAATCCGACCGCCGCCACCGCCTGGTGTGCGATCCGCAGCAAGACAGCCGCGCCGTGCCGGGCCAGCGCGAGCGTGGCGGCTTTGTCGCCCGCCAGCACCACCTCGCGTCCAGACATGCGTTCGGCCAGCGTCTTGGCGGGATTGGTGAACAGCTCGCGTCCGGCGCTGTTGCGGAAAGCCTCGGCGTCCAGCTCGTCGGCCAGCGCGGCGAGGTCCACTCGCAGGCCGGGATCCACCACCTGCAGCACCGCCAGGCCGGCCGCCAGGTAGCGGGCCAGCCCGAAGTCGTCGCGGACCCACAGGCGGGGGGCCAGCGACACGGACCGACCAGCCGTCGCATCGCGCAGCGGGCCTTCGTAGGGCGCGACCACGACGATCCGCGCTCCGCGGCGCACACCGGTTGCGGCCGCTGAAACCAGGGCGGGGTCGCCGGGGTCATCACCGGCGAGAATCAGCACATCGAGCGCGCCAATCCACGGCGGCGTCTCGGACGCGACGACGATCGGTGCGGCCACCGAACCACCCAGCGTCGCCGACAGCATCGACCCCGCCGTCTCGGCGTTACCACGGCCGGCCACCCAGATGACCGTGCGCGGCGGCTCATCGGACTTCAGCGCATCCAGGTCGCCCTCTTGGAGCGCCGCGGCGGTGGCGCGCACCTGCGCGCCGGCCATCGACGCCGCGCGCAGCAAACCATCTCGGTCCGCGGCGAGCAGGCCTTGCACATCATCGAGGTCGACCGCGGCTTGCGTGGCGTTCACGTGGACGCCTCGCTGCGCGAGGCGATTTGGGAGGTGACCACTCCGACGATTTCATCGACCTCTTCGGCGCTCCGAGCCTCGACGTTGAGTCGCAGCAACGGCTCGGTGTTGGACATGCGCAGGTTGAACCAGCTGCCATTGCCCAGGTCGACGGTCACGCCGTCGAGATGGTCGATGGAATTGATGCCGGTGCCGAACGACTTGAGCACCGCGTCCACGCACGCCTGGGCGTCAGTGACGGTGAAGTTAATCTCGCCGGAGGATTCGTAGCGCTGATAGTCGGCCATCAGATCCGAAAGCGGCCGCTTCTGCTCGCCGAGCGCCACCAGGACGTGCAGGGCGGCCAGCATCCCGGAATCGGCCCCCCAGAAGTCACGGAAGTAATAATGCGCGGAGTGCTCGCCACCGAAAATCGCTCCGGTGTCGGCCATCAACGCCTTGATGTAGGAGTGCCCGACGCGCGAACGCAGCGGCGTACCACCCCGTTCCGCGACCAGTTCCGGCACCGCGCGGGAGGTGATCAAGTTGTGAATCACCGTTGCGCCGATCTCCCTGTTGAGTTCACGCGCGGCAACCAGTGCGGTCACCGTCGACGGTGAGACGGGATGCCCCTTCTCGTCGACCACGAAACACCGGTCGGCGTCACCGTCGAAGGCCAACCCAATGTCGGCTCGGGTCTCAAGAACATGCTTCTGCAGGTCGACGAGATTGGCCGCATCCAGCGGGTTGGCTTCATGATTGGGGAAGGTGCCGTCCAGCTCGAAGTACAGCGGCAGCAGCGTGATTGCGGAGATTGGGCCCAGCGCCGCGGGAGTGGTGTGCCCGGCCATGCCGTTGCCGGCATCGACGGCCACGCGCAGCGGGCGCAGCTCGCTCACGTCGACCAGCGAGCGCAGGAACTCGCCGTAGTCGGCGAGCACGTCGCGATCGGAGACCGTCCCGCGCGGCCCGTCGTGCGCGGGCACGCCCGCGATGATGTCGTCACCGATGGCGGTGAGCCCGGTGTCCTTTCCGACGGGCTTGGCGCCTGCGCGGCACAGTTTGATCCCGTTGTATGCGGCGGGGTTGTGGCTGGCGGTGAACATCGCGCCCGGGCAGTCCAGCAGGCCCGACGCGAAATACAGCTGATCCGTAGAGGCCAACCCGATTCGCACGACGTCGAGGCCCTGCGCCATCACGCCGTCGGCGAACGCCTCCGACAGCGCAGGCGAACTCGCCCGCATGTCGTGACCGATCACCACGTGCTTGGCCCCGTTGCCGACGAGCCGCGCGAACGCGCCACCGACATCGGCGACGAACTCTTCGTCGAGCTCCTCGCCGACCAGGCCGCGCACGTCGTACGCCTTGATCACACGGTGAACAACCGCGGCGGGCCGGGACATGGCAAGTACTCCTGTGCGAAGACGACAATCGGTCGCAAGCCTAGCCGCATGTCGCCGACGTCAGGCGGGCATAGGCCACACGAGGTGTTCGCCCCCGGCCAGATTGCTGGCGTGTTAGATTCCGGCATGTCCCTGCGGCCCAGCCACCGGGTTTGGTCGGCGTCCAACGCATCAAAATCATCGGCGAAAATGGCTCAGTCTCCTTATGAAACAGGCGAATATCTCGCCCACAATCCGGATTGGCACGCCGAGGATTCCCCATACAAGGCGCAGTGGATCGCGGACATCCTCAAGCGCAATCGCGTTGACCCCGGCCACATTGTCGAAGTGGGCACCGGGTCAGGCGAGATCCTTGTCCAGCTCAGACAGAGCTTTCCCGCCGCGCGACTGGAGGGCTATGACATCTCGCCACAGGCCTACGCCATCGCCGCGCCGAAGTCCGACGACTGGCTGACCTTCCACCACGCCGACTATCTCACCGCGGAAGGGCCGGCTCCCGACGTCTTGATGGCCATCGATGTGTTCGAACACGTCGAGGACTACATGGCGTTCCTCAAGGCGCTGAAGCCGCGCGCGCGGTTGAAGCTCTTCCACATCCCGCTGGACCTCTCGGTGCAGGGGGTGCTGAGGGGGACGCCGATCCTGGCGGCACGGCAGACGATCGGGCATCTGCACTATTTCACCAAGGACACCGCTCTTGCCGTGCTCGGCGACTGCGGCTACGAGATCATCGACTGGAACTACACGCACGGCGCGGAGAGCCTGCCGAACCGCGCACTTCGAACCAGGATCTTGAACGTTCCGCGTCGATTGATCGGTGCCGTCAATGAAGATCTCGCGGTGCGACTGATGGGCGGCGCGTCGATAATGGTGCTCACGCGCTGAGCGATGTCCGGCAGGCCTCCGGTGATCAGCTCTCGGGATCAGGCAATACCCGGAGGTGACCGCGCCTGCGCCCGTCCGACTCGGGCCGTCGGGCCGGCGGCGCCATCAAGGCTCCACCGTGCACACCGGTGACCGGATCGGAAAACCCTGCCGCCACCCCGTGGATCGGCGGTGCGCCGTCGCGCCCCTCACGTACCGCATCGGCCAGCGCGACCAGATCGTCTTCGTCCGGGTGGGACGGGAGCGGCCCGGCGTGGCGAACCAGCTCCCACCCGCGCGGCGCCGTGATCCGGCCGGCGTGGGCCACGCACAAATCCCACGAATGCGGCTCGGAGACGGTGGCCAGGGGCCCGACGACAGCCGTCGAATCGGAGTAGACGAAGGTCAGCGTCGCGACCGCGTAGTGGGGGCACCCGGGCCGGCAGCAGCGACGGGGAACGTTCACGAACGAGAGGCTATCGTGCGGAAACCGCCCAAGCCGCCGGACACGCTCAGCCACGCTGGGGCCGATCTCCAACCGTTACGATCGGTGCCCGCGGACGAGAGGAGCACCGAATGTCTGCCGCCGAGTGGAATCTGCACGGATCACGCCGCGGCCGGGATATGCGCGGCCCGCTGCTTCCGCCGACCGTGCCCGGCTGGCGCAGCCGGGCCGAGCGGTTCGACATGGCGGTGCTCGAGGCCTACGAACCGATCGAACGACGTTGGCAGGATCGGGTGTCCGGGCTGGATGTCGCAGTCGACGAGATACCAAGGATCTCGCCGAAGGACCCCGAG
>JAVRPX010000035.1:0-16993 GCA_032161985.1 Mycobacterium sp. | reverse complement strand
CTTGGTGCGGCGGCTCAGCACCTGCACGACGCGCCGAATCTCGTTGTCGCGCCCGATAACCGGGTCGAGCTTGCCTTCACGTGCGCGCTCTGTCAGGTCGGTTGAGTACTTCTCCAGTGCCTGGTAGGTGGCCTCGGGTTCTGCGCTGGTAACGCGGGCGCTGCCCCGCACCTTGACGAACGCGTCGCGAAGCGCCTCCGGGGACGCGCCATGCCCGGTCAGCAGCTTGGCCGTGTCACTGTCGCCGGTGGCCAGGCCGACGAGCAGGTGCTCGGTCGAGACGTACTCGTCGTCCATCTCGGTGGCCAGGTTCTGGGCGGTCGTGATCGCCGCAAGCGCGTCACGCGCCAGCTGCGGCGTCGAAGCGGCACCGCTGGCGCTGGGTAGCCGGTCGATAAGGCGCTGCGTTTCAGTGCGGATTGTCGCTGGATCGACGCCGACGGCCTCAAGTAGTGGGGCGGCAATGCCATCATTCTGAGTGAGCAGTGCCATCAAAAGGTGGGCGGGACGGATCTCCGGGTTGCCTGCGGCGGTCGCCGCCTGCAACGCGGAAGTCAGGGCCGCCTGGGTCTTGGTCGTCGGGTTGAACGAGTCCACGACGATTCTCCGATCAGTTGAAAAGGGCTGAGGAAATGCTTGTCGCGAAGTTCAACGCCGTCAAGGTTGAGTCTGTTCCGCTCAAGTTTAACTTTTTCTGTGGACGGCGCGTCGAGCCGACGTCGAAGCGATCATCGGTAAGGCTTGGCCAATGAGCTTGGGCGCTCGCAAAGGGCTCCTTATCTTCGGCGGCGCGCTGGCGGCCGCGCTGATGATTGTCGCGGCGTTGATGGTGGTCACGGCTCGGCCGGCGCTGACGGCAACGGACCAAGACCGAGTCCGCGCGGTGCTCGAGGGGATGAATGGCTCCTACAACCGATCCGATTTCGATGCGTTCGCGTCACACGTGTGCGCCGACATGTTGCGAGCCGACGCATACGAGGCCGGTTGGTATCAGAGCAGACAGACCGACGGGCCGACTCGAATCACGGTCAACTCGGTCGACGTGATGGGTGACGACGCGGTCGCCAACGTCCGATTCGTGGCGGCCAACCACGCGGACGCCAAGACACTCGACATCGATTTCCTGCGCGAGGGCGCCGAGTGGAAGGCCTGCCGGTACCAGACTGGGCAATCTGTGTAGCCCCGTCGTGGGATCTGTACCGACGGAGCCCACTCTTACCGTGGCAAACTGCGCCACCGAATCCCCGCGAAGCCTAGAGTCAGGCCCGTCGTCGCCGGTGCGCTGCGCCGAGAGACGGTCGATTCTCCGAAGGAGTAGCCAGTTGGACATCAACACAGTCACAGACGTGGTTCGGCATCCGACCGACCCACCGGGTCAGTCGTGGCGTACCGGCGATGCCTGGCTGGCCGGAGGAACCTGGCTGTTCTCCGATCAGCAACCTGACGTCCACCGTCTCATCGACCTGATGCCCCTCGGCTGGAACTTGCTGGTGCCAACCGACGCCGGGCTCGAAATCGGCGCCATGTGCACCATCCGGCAGCTGTATGCACTTGCGGCACCGCATGATTGGTTGGCGTCCCCGCTGTTCACCACAAGCTGCGAGGCGTTCCTGGCATCCTTCAAGGTCTGGAACACAGCGACGGTCGGGGGCAACATATGCATGTCATTGCCTGCAGGCCCAATGATCACATTGACCGTGGCACTGCAGGCTTCCTACACACTTATCGCGGCCGATGGGTCCGAACGCACCGTCGACGCAGTCGATTTCGTGACCGGCAATCACACGAACATCCTGCGCCCTGGCGAAATCTTGCGGAAGATCGACATCCCGGCGGCCGCCCTGCGCAAGCGCCACACCCATCGCCGCTTCACGCTGACCCAACTCGGCCGGTCGACCATCTTCATGATCGCCACACAGAGTCTGGGCATGTTCGACATGCTGCTCACGATCACCGCAGGCACCATCCGCCCGATCCGCTTGGCGTTCGACACAATTCCCGACGCGGACGCTTTGCAGCACACCATCGACGAGATCCCGAATGACGTGTGGTTCGACGACCCCAACGGCACCCCGGACCATCGCCGCCATCTGGCCAAGCACTACGCGGAGGAGATCCGCACTGAGTTCAGCGTCGGAGGGCTGTCATGACCTACACCGTCAACGGTAAGGCGTTCAACGAGCAGCCTCGTCCCGGCCAATGCCTGCGCACATTCGTGCGCTCGCTGGGATGGCACGGCGTCAAGAAGGGCTGCGACGCCGGCGATTGCGGTGCGTGCACGGTGTGGCTCGACGGTGTCCCGGTGCACAGCTGCATCACGCCCGCATTCCGCGCCGGCGGGCGCGAGGTCACTACGATCGAGGGCCTCGGAACACCGGAAAACCTGCACCCGATGCAACGCCAGTTCCGCGACGCCGCGGGGTTCCAGTGCGGCTTCTGCACCGCAGGCATGATCATGACCTCGGCGACGTTCACCGATGAGCAGAAGGCCAACCTGCCGCGCGCGCTGAAGGGAAACCTCTGTCGCTGTACGGGTTACCGTGCGATCGAGGATGCGATCAACGGTGTCGCCGCGATCGAAGAGGCACTCCCTGGCCAAGCCGTCGGCACCAGCGTCGCTGCCCCTGCGGCCACCGGGGTGGTGACCGGGACCGTCGAGTTCACCATGGACACCGAGATGGAAGGCATGCTGCACATCAAGGTGCTGCACTCGCCGCACGCCCACGCCCGCGTCGTCTCCATCGACAAGACCGCCGCGCTGGCGGTACCCGGCGTGCATCGCGTGTACAGCTGGGAGGACGTCCCGCGGAAGCGCTACAGCACCGCGATCCACACCGACCATTTGGTGGACCCCGACGACACCTACATCCTCGACAACGTTGTTCGCTTTGCGGGCCAACGGGTGGTGGCCGTCCTCGCCGACTCGGTCGGCGCCGCGGAGGAGGGCTGCCGCAACGTCGTCGTGGAGTACCAGGTCCTGCCCGCGGTGTTCAATCCCGAAGAGGCGATGGCCGACGGTGCACCCCAGCTGCACACCTACGACGACCCCTTCGCTCACGACAAGGCCCGCAACATCCTGCTCGAACTGCACGGTGGAATCGGCGATGTCGAAGCGGGATTCGCCGAGGCCGACGTGGTCCACGAGGGCACCTACTTCTCCCCGCGGGTGCAGCACGCGCATCTGGAGACACACGGGTCGATCGCCTGGATGGAAAGCGACCGGTTGCACGTACGGACCAGCTCGCAGTCACCGTCGATCGCCAAACTCAAGCTGTCCCATTTGTTCGATCTGCGTCCTGACCAGTTGCGCGTGTTCTGCAAGCGCGTCGGAGGCGGCTTCGGCGGCAAGCAGGAGTTGATCTCCGAGGATCTGCCCGCACTTGCCACGCTCGACACCGGACGCCCGGTCTCATGGGAGTACACCCGCGAAGAGGAGTTCACCACGGCGTCACCCCGGCACGCGATGAAAGTCACCGTGAAACTCGGTGCCAAGGCCGACGGCACGCTGACCGCGGTGCACTTCTCGAACGTGTCGAACACCGGCGCTTACGGCAACCACGGTGGCGAGACGTTGTTCGCGGGCGGCGCCGCGGTGATGCAATACCGTTGTCCCAACAAGAAGTTCGACGGATTTGCCGTCTACACGAATACGGTGCCCGGAGGGGCGCTGCGCGGCTACGGCATGACCCAGCCTACGTTCGCCGTCGAATCGGCGATGCACGAGCTCGCGCTCGCGCTCGACATGGATCCCCTGGATCTTCGCCGTCGCAACGTCGTGCGACCCGGCGATGCTCTGGTGGCAATGGGCGAGCACCCCGAAGACGTTTCGTTCACCGAAGACGGCATCACGCAGTGCATCGACCTCGTCGACGAGGCATTGCTCCGCCAACCCGACGACCATGACCTCGGCCCCGATTGGCTCGTCGGTGCCGGCACCGCGAGCTCCATCCACGAGACCGCACCACCGACCGACCACTTCTCCGATGCATGGGCGACCCTGCGAGGCGATGGTACCTATGAGATCGCTGTGGGGACTGTGGAATTCGGTGAAGGTACCTCGACGGCTCACGTACAGATCGCAGCGAGTGTGCTCGGCACCACCCCGTCGAGGGTGCACCTCGTGCAGTCCGACACCGACAGGACCGGATTCGACACCGGTGCTTTCGCGAGCGCGGGCTTGTTCGTCTCGGGGAACGCGGTATTGAAAGCCTCGGAGGCGCTGCGCGACAGTATTCTGCGTTTTGCCGCCGGGCACGTCGGGGTCGACGTCGCGGCTTGCTCGATGGACGACGACTCCGTGAGATGTGGCGACACACGGTTGACGCTGGCCGACGTGATCGCGGCTGCCCGCGACCGCGGGAGGCGGTTCACCGTGTCCCGCAAGGCCTATGGCTCCCCGCGAAGCGTGACATCCAACGCGCACGGCTTTCGCATCGCGGTGCACAGGATCACCGGCGAGATCCGCATTCTGTACAGCGTGCACGCCACCGATCCCGGTGTCGTGATCAACCCGGAGCAGGTGCGCGGCCAGATCGAGGGTGGGGTTGCGCAGGCCATCGGCTTCGTCCTCACCGAGAATTTCCACGTCGACGAAAACGGGGTGATGGTCAACCCCAACCTGCGTAACTATCGCATCCCCACCTACGCTGATGTCCCGCGCACCGAAGTCCTTCTGGTGGAAACGCACGACTCGGTCGGGCCGATGGCATCTAAGGGCATCGGCGAATCGAACGTCAACCCGGTGGCGCCTGCGTTGGCCAACGCGCTGCACGACGCGACAGGCGTGCGGTTTCGCGACCTGCCACTCACCCCAGAGCGGATCTACGACCGGCTGCCCTCCCCTCGACTAATTCCTGCGACCTGAGGGGCCAGTAGATGGACACCAAGAAGCCCACCGACACGGCGGCCACGGTCATCATCGGGCAGAAGGTGCGGCCCGGTAGCGAGCAGGATTTCGAATCTTGGCAACAGGGGATGAACCGGGAGGCATCCAGGTACCCGGGATTCCTTGCCGCCGAGATCAATCCACCGACCGCAGTGCAGCCGGACTGGATCGTGGTCTACCGCTTCGACTCCGTGGCTCACGTCCAGGCGTGGATCAACAGCTCCACCCGGCAGGGACTTCTCGAGCAAGGCAGACCGTATTTCGACGGCCCGGGAACTCAACAAGTCGTCGGCGGCGGGGCACGTCCCACTGATCCGCTCGTGACCGTCGTTGTCACCCACCGGGTGGACCCCGAGGACGTCACGGAATTCCTCGCGTGGCAGGGTCGACTTCGCCTGGCGGAGAGCCAGTTCAACGGTTTCCGCGGCACCGAGGTGTTTCGGCCGGTGGAGGGTGTCCAAGATGAATGGACGGCGCTCTACCGGTTTGAGAATGCTGACGACCTCGACAATTGGCTCCTTTCCAAGGAGCGCCAGGAGTTACTCGCAGAGGGTGAGAAGTTCTCCGACTTCCACTCACGCACCATCGACAACTCGTTCGGCAGCTGGTTCGCGTTTGACGAGAACGGCAAACAGGCGCCGCCACCGTCGGAGACGAAGACCTCCATCGCGGTGTGGGTGGGCCTGTACCCGACCGTGGTGATTCTGACGCTTCTGCTGTCCCCGTTGAAGATGCCGATTTGGCTGGGCATGCTCATCGGAAACCTGTTGTCGAGCTTCGCCATAAGCTTCTTGGCGATGCCGTACTACGTGAATCCGCTGCTGAAGCGCTGGCTGCGTCCACCACCGGATGCGTCAAAGGCGCGCACGAACTGGCAAGGCATCGCCACCGTCGCCGGACTCAACCTGTTCTGGGTTGTTGTCTTCTACCTAGTGACAAGGGTGTTCTGGCACCTGCCCTGACCTATCGGCCGCCAAGGGGCGCGGCGCCGTTTACTCCCGCAAGGGCGGGCAGCGTCGCCACCACCGTGGGCGCCAGCGTCGTCGCGGTCGGATTCGGCCTGGCGAGCCCGATTTTCCGGACCTCGGCGCCGTTGCCTACCTTCCCGCTGACCAGTAGGTCCGCACCGTCCGTGGTGCTGGTCGTCGCCACCGTCACCCCGGTCGGGGCACCGCCGGTGAAGGGTTCGAACGACGCGATCTGCGCGTACTTGACGTTCTCCTCGTGGTGGTTCGGGTTGTCGAGGTACATCCCCGGCTGACCGTCGAGCCGCGATCCCGTCGACCACACCCGTACCGTGCCCGCTGCGCCGAGCTGGCCGGTGACGATGCTCTTCGCGCCCCCTTCGGGACCAGCGACCCAACCGGTCGACAGGGTCACACCGTCCTTGTAGTTCTCGTCGTACGCCATGAACTGCGACGTCATTCGCGGATCGGTGGGCTTGGTCGAATGTTCCTGCGTCGTGGTCCCGTTGGCCTGTGCCCGCGCTGTCGGAGTGAACAGGTCCCACCGGAACGTCTTGATCAGGGGCGCGTCGCCGGGCCCTGGCGCCGTCACAACGCTTTCCCTGCCCGAGCCCGCCTCCACCAGTCCGGTCGACAGCGTGACCCCCGACTGGGATCCGGGATACGGGGTGAACGTGGAGAAGACGTCGGGGGCCGTCCCCGCCTCGGACGGCAGCGTCGATGAGAAGACCTTCACCTGAGACTCCATACCCGGCCCCGAGCCGACGATGATGTTGTCGGCCATCGCGTTGCCGTCGATGTCCGCGCCTGCGACCGTCACGCCGCCTCTGAAGTCCGCGTCGAACGGTGCGAATCGGGTGAGCTCGGTCTTGAACACTCCGTCCTTCGTGTTGTTGCCGTCATAGACCGCTACCTCGGGCGAAGCGCCCTTGCCCGTGCCGACGACCAGGTCGAGGATCATGTCGCCATTGACGTCGGCCATCGCGACGCTGGGCGTCCCTTCGAAGTCAGGGAACGGGAAGACGGTCTGTACTACTCTGTCGCCGTTGGCATCTCGCACCTGGACAGACGCGGGCTTGCCGTTCGATCCCGGTATGGCCACCGCGTAAGTCGACACCTCAGGAATGACGTTGATGAGAGCCATCAAGCCGTTGTCCTCGTGGTTGAGCCGGTGGCAGTGGATCACGTATGTACCGGCGAACTCGAGGAACTCCTGCCGGAGCGTCAATGATGACGGGGTGCTCACGACGTGGCGGTCGTCGAATATCGGTGCCGGGACGTTGACGTTGTCGAGTCCCCACGGTTGCACACCCGTCTTTCCCCGAATCGGATCATCAATCGCCATCACCTGAAAGTCGTTGACATGGATATGCATCGGATGTGCATCGTTGTTGAAGTTGGTGATCAGCCACTCCTCCACGGAGTTGAGTCGCGGCTGAATCAGGGGAATGTTCGGGAATGAGTTGTCGTCGAACATATAGGTGATGGCCTTGGGGTCGTTTTTGCTGAAGCCTTCGGCGCCGATTGCGTCTGTGATCTTCAGCGCCCGTTTGACGGCGGGTGTCATCACTGATGTGTCGACGAATGACGTGTAAGCGTCGAGGTTTTGGCCCGGCTCGAAGGCCGTCGTCTGCCCTTGACCGCTGGTATCCGGCGTGGCACGAATCAGTGTCTGGGTGGGAAACACGAAGAAGCCGTCCGCGAAGGCCATGTACTTGGGATCCACGGTAAGAGTGCCCAGCACCGCGGGTGGCTTATCCGTGCCATTGTTTGTATACACCACACCGGGATTCACGAGTGGCTTGGCATTAGGGTCGGGCGGGAACTCCAGTACCAGGTCGCCTTCTTTGGGCATCGTGACCGCGATCGCATACCGCGACCCAGGCGGAACGCTGAGCGTCGTGCCGTCACCGTAGACGGGCCTGCCGACCTGCGTGTAGGGGTTGCCGTCCTGTCCCACGACGGCGAACTTCGGATGGTTGCCCGTCGCGGTCTCGGTCAACCGGAGTGTCATGTAGGCGATGTCGCTGACGTTGGCCACCGCCCAGATCTCCGTCTGGCCCGGCTTGATCTTCAGCTCCGGCTGGAACTGGCCGTTGACGGTGAACTGCACGTCGCGCTGGTTCTCCGGCAGCGCCGGGTTCTCTGCGATTTTCGTGGTCGGGCTGTCGAAGGACATGAGGTTCGACGGGATGAACTGCGTCTGGCCGCGGTTGTTGTGTGGCGACAGCCCCCCGGCCCACCAGGGCGTGAGGTATTGGGCGCCGATGGCGGTGTCGGCGATGTTCACCGGGGCCAGGCTCGGCTGATAGGTTCCGTCCGCCAGCTGTGAACCCTCGGGCGGTTTGAGCGTGCTCACCCACTGTGGCCAGCTGTAGTTGTTGAGCTGATGGCCCTTGCCGTTGCGGTCGAACACATAGTTGTACTGAATCGCCATGTCACGCACGGGAATATTGTTTTGGGTGACGACGGGCAGATTGCCGTCGGGCCGCCCGATTTCGAGTAGCCCCGCCAGGCCGAAGTAGGTCTGCATCGCCGTCATGGTGTGGCGGTGGCTGTGGTACCAGTACAGCCCATTGGGCATCGTCTTGGGAACGTTATACGTGTAGGTGTTGCCCAACCCGCCGGGAATCGACAGCAGCACGTTGTCGGCGTTGCCCTGCGGGCTGACGTGCAGGCCATGGGTGTGCAGGTTCAGCGGCGCCTCGGTGAGCATGGGCGGGTAGATCGGCACGTCACCACCGGCGGGCGTGAACGCCGGGTCGTAGAAGTCCTTGATGGTCAAACCCTGAAGATCGTTGTCGTAGTGGACGATCAGGCGCTCACCGGGATCGACCCGCAGCGTCGGAGCGGGATAGAGGTTGTCGCCCTTGGCCAAGCCGTCCGAGCTCGTCCCCTTGATGAGGTCGTAGCCGAAGATGAGGAAATTGGAGACCGGCTCCTTGACCGTGTCGAGGTTGACCGTGCCCTGATGCGCAGACAGCCGCACCTCCAGCACGCCGTCCTTGCTGGAGAGTCGGACCGGCTCGCGGAACGGGGCGGGCTTACCGTCGGTGCCCGCGTTCACGCCCGCCTGCGGGTTGGTGGATGTGGGCTTGCTCGATGTGCAACTGACCATCATTGCGGTGATCGCAACGGTCATCAGGACCGCGAGGATTGATCTGCTTCGACTGAACTGCATGGCGTCTCCCTGCGACCGTGGCCGAGCTACATCGCCATCGCCGGCGCCAGACCGACCCGAACACTACCGTCGCATTAGCTGCCTCATCGCAAATCTGCAGATCTGACAACTAGCGCTGCGCAATGAAACGATCAGAGCTTGGTTTCCTGGGCGGACACCGCCTTCCAAACACCGTCCTGCAGCACAAAAACATCGGTGAACCGCTCGCGCGTGAGGACTTTGCCGTCCTCGATCAGGGTGTTGACGCCGTGGATCACAGCGGTATCGCGTGCAATGTCGACGATCTGTTCGCTCGGGTTCATGGTGAAGGGCAGCGGGGTCGTGCCGTCAACCTCCTTGGCGCGGTCGAAGAGCTGCCCTTCGCTGTCGATATGTTTGAAGGTCGGTCCCAGAATCGCCTCCACCGTGGCGCGGTCGCCCGCGGTGATCGCCGTCAGCCACCGCGCCTCCTGAGCGAGCACGTCGGCGCACGGTCCGACCTCGAGTGGCAACGGCACGTTGACTTGCGCGTTCACGCAGACGTCCGCCCGTGCGAGTGCGGGCGAACCGATCGTGACCGCGGACAAAACCAGCGCCATTGCGGCCATTGCCAGCGTGGCACTCCTCAGCGGCTGCCAGACACTCACGTGATCGTCCCCTCTCGCGCAGCAACGATTGCTACGTTCACACCGAATGATCCGATGAAAGGGCCGTCAATGTCGGCAAACTGGGGATCGGTGCTCACGGAGCTGATTCCGCTCGCGTTAGTGGTCGCGCTGTCTCCACTGTCGATCATCCCGGCTGTGCTCGTGTTGCACTCGCCCCGCCCGCGGCCGACGGGTCTGGCATTCCTGGTCGGCTGGCTGCTCGGGCTTGTCGCGTTGACGGCCATCTTCCTCGAGGTGTCCAACCTGCTTGGCGGCCTCGGTGGCAAGCCGCCGGGGTGGGCGTCGTGGCTGCGCATCGTCGTCGGCGCGGCGTTGATCCTGTTCGGCATCTACCGCTGGCTGACCCGCAAGCGGTCGGCCCACACGCCAGGCTGGATGCAAAGCCTGGGCAAGCTCACACCTGTCAGGGCGGGCGCCGCAGCCGCGGCATTGACCGTGGTCAACCCCAAGGTGCTATTCATGTGCGCCGCAGCGGGTTTGGCGATCGGCTCTGCGGGCCTGGGAGTCACTGACGCGTGGGTAGCCGTGGCCTGCTACGTGGCAGTCGCCGGGTCGACGGTGGCGATTCCGATACTCGCGTACGCGGTGTCGGGTGACCGCCTCGACGAGCCGCTGCGGCGGCTGAAGGACTGGATGGAACGCCAGCACGCCACCCTGGTCGCGGCGATCTTGGTCGTCATCGGTGTTCTGGTGCTGTACAAGGGAATTCACGGGTTATGAAACTAGGACGAGCCGGGCAGTCCTAATACATCCGCGTCGGCCGTCAGGTACCGCGTCACCGTGGGCGCGATCAGCGCAACCACCTCGTCGGCCGACAGCGTCGCCAGCGGCGGCACCTGAATGATGTAGCGCAGCACGGCTGTTCCCACCAGGTTGCTTGCGGCCAGCATCGCCCGCAGCCGGGCCTGCTCGCCGCCGCCCAGCACGCCGGACACGGCAGTCAGCACGTAATTCTGCATGAAGCCGCGCGATCCAGCGCCTTCTTCGACGGTGCCGGTGCGACGGCCGCGATCGCGGTGCTGACCTGCTGCGTTTGCCGGCGCGGCACTGATCGTGATCGCCGCTGTTCGCCGGCGCAGGTCGGCGCCCGCCTAAACGCTGGCCCAAATGGCTTGTGTGTCTTGATGTTCCAGAGCGCGACGCTGTTTCAGCGGTCGTGGTTGACGGAGTTGTTGTAGCCTCAAACATTTACGTAGGTATCTGTCGATCTTTGAGTCGGGCGATGACGTGTTCGACGCGGTTCCTGATCCGACGCTGAATCCCGTACTGGTCGTCGTGGAGGATGGGCCGGTTTGGTCGCGCCGTGGGGTGGATTCACATGGCAGCCGATCCACGAGCGCCGCCGGCCACATCGGGATTAAGGATGTACAGCCCGGCTAGCGTTCGATCGTCACGGAAGGTGATGCGAGCGACGAAATCACCAGCCTCAAAGGCCAATGGCGTGTTGGTGGTGGTGAAGTCGCCGGCGCGCGCGGCGTCAGTGTCTCCGTGGCCCTCGTAGGCCCCAGCCAACCCCACAATGTGAGCCCACGCCTCGGCAAGCCCTTCCTCGGTGAGCCGGTCGCGCATCGTGGCATCGAAGCGAGCGCTGACATCAGCCCACCGGGAATGAGCAAGATCATCGATGACCGTCCTGGCCAGCTCGTCGGCCTCAGGAAGTGCACTGGTATTCATGACCTCTCCGGTTCGCGGATCAACTGGCTTGCCGTAACGCTGGAAAACGGCCTGACGGGATACACCGAGCACCTCGCCGATCTCCTGCCACGTTCGGCCCGCCTCTCGCGCCTGCTGCACAGCCGCGGCCATCAACGCCTCAGCCCGGTCCTGAACCTCGTGCGCTGCACGCACCAACTCGAGCGGATCGTCCTCGCCACGCAGAACCGGGGCAGCGAGAATCTGGCCGAGCTGGCGGTGAAGCTGCTGACCAGTCACAGTGAACGAACCAGACATGTGTCAATGATGAATTGACGTACCTCGATCCGTCAAGTATCCCTTGACGCGTCCGCATCCATGGGGGTCAACATTCACAAGTTGATAGGGGTCAGTTTTCAAAAGTTGTCGACACCTCCGGGCCTCCAAGGCTTGCCTACGGGCGGTGTCGCGTCTGTGAGCACGCGATGCGCAACTGTCCGGCGGGGAGCCCGGTCAGGCACCAGTTTCTGTATCTCTGTGGGAGCGGCGTGATGTCGGTCGGTGATGGTTTCATGAGCCCATGGCAGCCGCGGACACCAATACCGCCGCGGTTACCAGCGGTGACGTCGCCGGGCCGCGGCGGCGCGGTAATTCGAAGGCCCCGAACTTCAAATACGACGGGCCGGTATCCGTGATCCGACTGGAACTCGACGCCTCCGATGATCGTGTGCGGCAACGCTTGGAGCGGCAGTGGACGGCGGCGTTTCGACTGCGGCGAGCGCTACAGAGCGACGCCCAACATAGGTGCCACGCCTATTGGGCGGCCCACCATGAGCGCGCGACGGATCCGAGAGCCTTGCGCGACCGGCTGGGTCTGTCCCGCGAGGGCCCGAAAACCCTCGCCCAGCGCACCCATGACTGCCCGCACTGCGGACTGCGCGCCGACCGGGACGTCACCTCGGCGATGCTGGCGGCCTGCGTGACCTTGGCCGACCCCGGCGACCCCGGCACTGCGCGGGTCGACTACCGACTTGCCCGCGCCCTCCGGACGCGGCTTGCCTCCCAGCAAGAGTGGGAGGGTTCAGTCAACCGGCACCAGCCACCGGCACCACCAGATGGTGTTGGATGGGCCAGGACCGGCAGCCGCCACCCGGTGGCCTCTGCTGAGCAAGCAGCGCTCGGCCTACCCCCGAACAGCCCAAGCCGAAAGCCTGGACGTCGCGGGACCAGCCGAAAAGAACGGCCCCCAAGCTGTTCGCCGCTGCATGACCCATCACGGGTCAACTCTTAGACTCGGGCGGCGTGGGACTCGACGATCGTGACGCGCTGCGCATGCTGCGCGACGCGGTCGATCCTGCGTTGGGGTCCGACGATCTGATCCGCAGGTTCTACACCCGCTGGTTCGCCATCGACATGTCGGTGCGCGACCTGTTTCCGCCCGACATGGATGAGCAGCGCGCCGCTTTTGCCAACGCGATCACGTGGTTGTTCTCCGAGTTGGTCAGCCGGCGCGCCCAGGAGCCGGTGGCGTTCCTCGCTCAGCTGGGTCGTGACCACCGCAAATACGGTGTCACGCAACGACATTACGACAGCATGCAGGATGCGCTGTTGACCACGCTGCGCAGTCATCTGATCGAGAGCTGGGACGACAACCTCGCCGAGGCCGCGCATGACGCGGTCGCGCTGATCATCGGGGTGATGCGCGGTGCCGCCGACGCCGAGAAGGGACCGCCGTACCGCGACGGCACGGTGATCGAGCACATTCGAGCCACCCGTGACGTCTCGGTGGTCCGGCTGCAGCTGGATCAGCCGCTCTACTACCACCCCGGCCAGTACGTCACGGTCCAGGTGCCGCAGTGGCCGCGGCGGTGGCGCTACCTGAGCCCCGCGATCCCCGCCGACCGCGGTGGAGCCATCGAGTTCCACATCCGCTCGGTCACCGGCGGCATGGTCAGCACCGCGATCGTCGGTGAGACCAAGCCCGGTGACCGGTGGCGATTGTCCAACCCCCACGGCGGCATGCACGTCGTCAGGGACGGCGGCGACGTGCTGATGGTCGCGGGCGGCACGGGTCTGGCGCCGTTGCGCACGCTGATCATGGATCTCACCCGCTATGGCGAGAACCCGCGCGTGCACCTGTTCTTCGGCGCCCGCTATCCCTCCGAGCTCTACGACCTGCACACGTTGTGGCAGATCGCGTCGACGAACCCCTGGCTGTCGGTGACGCCGGTGTCGGAATTCAACACCGATCCGCCGTGGGCCGCCGAATACCCCGATGTCGAGCCGCCGCGTGGTTTGCATGTGCGGCAGACGGGCATGCTATCCGAGGTCGTGACGCGCTACGGCAACTGGGGCGATCGACAAATCCTGATCTGTGGCGGGCCGCAGATGGTCGAGGCCACCAAGGAAGCGCTGATCGCCAAAGGCGCACCCGCCGGGCACATACAACACGATCCTGTCGCAAGCTGATCGTGGCAGGATCGGGACCCATGCCCGAGTTTGAGTCCGTCACGCTGCGTGACCCTTCGTCATCGCTGTCCGCGACCTACGTCCCCAACGCCGGCATGGTCGGGACGTCGCTTGCTGACGACGGGATAGAACTACTCGGCCAGCGCCGCGGACTTCAAGCGTACGTATCCACCCACCGCACGATGGGCATCCCGATCCTGTATCCGTGGGCGAACCGGTTGAGCAGCAACGGCTATGGCGTCGACGGCGCCGTCGTCACGCTGACCCCGGGGACCGGCGGCGTGCGCACCGACCAGCACGGCGTGCCGATCCACGGCACGCTCGCCGGCTTCCCCGACTGGCATGTCACCACTGCGCTCGAATCGCAGCTGACCGCCGAACTGGATTTCGCGGCGCGCCCGGGGCTGCTGGCCACCTTCCCGTTTCCGCACCTGTTGGAGCTCGACATCACGCTCGAGGACCGCACTCTTGCCGTGAAGACCACGGTGACCGCGACGACGGGCGCGCGCGTCCCGTTGTGCTTCGGCTTTCATCCGTACCTGCAGCTGCCCGATGTGCCGCGGGCGCAGTGGCAGATCGAAACCCCGGCCATGCGATTCCGTCCCGTCAACGCGTGGGGCATTCCCACCGGCGCGATGGACGAACACAAGGCAACAACACAGACGTTGGGCGACAAGTTCTTCGACGACGGTTACGACGAAGTACCTGCCGGCGCTGTCTTCGCGGTGTCCGGCGGCGACCGTCGCATCGAGGTGCATTTCGACGAGGGCTACACCGCCGCACAGGTGTTCGCGCCGGGCGACGACGACGTGGTGTGTTTCGAGCCGATGGCCGCGCCGACCGACTCGCTGCGTCGCGGCGGCTATCGGGTGGTCAATCCCGGTGAGTCCGCGGTCGCACAGTTCCGGCTCAAGGTGAGCTAGTGGCTGACCCGACGCACGTCACCCTGCGCGACCCATCGTCGGGGCTGTCGGCGGTGTATGTACCCGCCGCGGGCATGATCGCGACGTCGTTGTCCGATGGCGGTACCGAACTGCTCGGGCAACGCCGCGGCCTGGAAGCCTACGTCTCAGCCGGCAAGACGATGGGCATCCCGCTGCTATTTCCCTGGGCAAACCGGTTGAGCGCCAAGACATATGTCGTCGCAGGCGAGACCATCACGCTTAGACCGGACGCCTACGGTGTGCGCCCTGACAACAACGGCCTGCCCATCCACGGTCTGCTTGCGGCCTACCCCCGATGGCAAGCAGCGCAGGTTTCCGACCAGAAACTCACCGCCAAACTGGATTTCGGATCCCAGGAGGAACTGCAGGAGAGTTTCCCGTTCCCGCATCTGATCGAGTTGACCGTCGAACTGTGCGACCGCACCCTGACGGTAACCACCACCATCACACCGACGACGGACAAGGCGGTGCCGCTGGTGTATGGATATCACCCATATCTACAGCTGCCCGACGTGCCGAGACAGCAGTGGCAGATCGAGATGCCGACAATGAGGCGCCTGATCCTCGACGACACTGGAATTCCAACCGGCGCGACTGCCGAGCGTCTGGCGACCGCGGAGCCGTTGGGCGACACGGTGTTCGACGATGGTTTCGATGAGGTGGCCGACGGGGCGTTGTTCGCGGTCTCCGGCGGCGGACGCCGGGTGGAGGTGCGATTCGAGCGAGGCTACCCGGCCGCACAAGTGTTCGCGCCCGCAGGTGAAAAGGTCGTCTGCTTCGAACCGATGGCCGCGCCCACGGACGCATTGCGGCGCGGCGGCTACAGATGCGCGCGGCCCGGTGAGCCGGACGCCACGGTGTTCTCAATCAACGTGAATTAAGGACGCCCCTACTCGGCTTGATGTCGCCGCCGAGCGGCTCCAGGCTGCCACACCACCACGGCGGTGCTCTTGGGCACGACCGCGATGTCGCGGCGCTGCCTGGCGCGCAATTCGTCCAGTTCCTCGGCCAGTTCACGCATGCGGGACTTAAGCGCCTCGACCTGGTTGGTCAGCTCGATGATGCGCTTGATGCCTGCGAGGTTGACGCCCTCGTCCTGAGATAGCCGCTGCACCTCTCGCAGCAAGTCGACGTCATGCTCCGAGTAGCGGCGCCCGCCTCCGGAGCTGCGCTGCGGGCTGACCAGGCCGAGCCGGTCGTAGGTGCGCAACGTCTGAGCGTGCATGCCGGCCAGCTCTGCGGCCACCGAGATCAGGAAGGTGCGGGCGTCGTCCTTCTTGGCCACTACACACCCGCCCATCCGGCGCGCGGGTCAAACCCGCTGGCCCGCTCCGCTTTCGCGTAGGCCTCGAGTGCTTCCTGCGCCTCGCCTTCCAGATTCGGCGGCACCGCAACCTTGACCGTGACGAGCAAGTCGCCGTGGCCGCCGGACCGTTTCGGGACCCCACGTCCGCGCACGCGCAGGATGCGACCATCGGACGTACCCTTGGGCACCCGCACACCGACCTTGCCCTCCAGCGTCGGCACCGAAAGCGTCGCGCCAAGGGCCAACTCGTGAAAGCTGACGGGAACAGTGACGGTGAGGTCGTCGCCGTCGCGGCCAAACACCTTGTCCGCCTTGACGTGTACGGTCACATACAGGTCGCCCGAGGGGGCGCCACGCAGACCGGCCTCGCCCTGTCCGGCCAACCGGATCCGCTGGCCATCCTCGACACCGGGCGGGATCCGCACATTGATCGTGCGCGTGCGGGTCGTCACGCCCGTGCCTTTGCACTCCTGGCAGGGATGCTCGATGATCGAGCCACTGCCGCGGCATTCGGTGCACGGTTCGGAGAACCCGAACGCACCCTGATTGCGGCTGATGACACCGGACCCGTTGCAGTTCGGGCACACCTTCGGGCTGGTGCCCGGACGGGCGCCGCTGCCATGGCAATTCGTGCACGGCGCCGGGCTGGTGAGCCGCAACGGCATGGCCACGCCCTTGGTGGCCTCCATGAACGACAGCTCGGTTTCGGTCTCCAGATCGTTGCCGCGGCGTGGCCGGCTGGGGCGCGGCTGCGCGCCACGGCCGAACAGTCCGCCGAACAGATCGCCGATGTTCGCGCCACCTGTCTGCCCGGCCGCATCGAACAAGTCGTTCAGATTGAACTCGGCGCCGTCGCCGCTGAATCCGCCGAAGTTGCCGCCGTTGAAGCGGCCTCGGCCGAATCCGCCACCTGCGAACAGCCGTCGGGTTTCGTCGTATTCCTTGCGCTTAGCCGGATCCGACA
>JAVRPX010000034.1:0-3696 GCA_032161985.1 Mycobacterium sp. | reverse complement strand
GCGACGTCGGCAGGCTCGCCGGACATGGTGAGCGCGTTGCCGCGCACGTGAATATCGGCTGCCAGAATGCGCTCGAGTGCGCGCAAATTTTCGTCGGCGGAACCCAGCAGGCCCACGACAAGGTCGGGCGGAACATCGATGCTGCTGCGAACCTGTTCGTCCGAGTCAGCGTTCGTCTCGCTGGGCGTCACGTGGGGCTTTCTGCCTGCTTTCTGGGGTCTGGCCTGGCGGTTTGCTCTACGACAGCCATTTTACCGCCGTGTACCGACGCAACCCAATGCTTAAGTCCGCAGGCCGGTTTACCGCCACCGTGTAGTCAAGGCGCCCAGCGCGCCAAGCGCTACCGCCGCGGCCGTCGAGGTTCTTAGCACCGTCGGCCCCAGCAGTATTGGTCTCGCCCCGGCCGCCGACAGCGCCGCGATCTCGTCGTCGGCG
The DNA here is from genome assembly GCA_032161985.1 of Mycobacterium sp. GTDB lineage: Bacteria > Actinomycetota > Actinomycetes > Mycobacteriales > Mycobacteriaceae > Mycobacterium. Next base: position 3,261 of record JAVRPX010000034.1, on the reverse strand, counting down.
ATGCCGCCTTCCGGACCGACGATGAGCAGCAGCGAATCCGCTTGCGCCACCGGCAGTTCCGTCAGCTTGACGGTGGCCGACTCATGCAACAGCAGCGCGGTCGCATCGTTGTCACGCACCCGCTGCGCCAACTGGGCCGTCGACACCACCCCGGTTACGGGCGGTATGTACGGACGTCGCGATTGGCGGGCGGCCGACCGGACCACCGCACCCCAGCGGCGCAGACCCTTGTCGACCTTTTCCCGCCCATCCCATCGGGCCACACAGCGCGAAGCCTGCCAGGCGACGAACGCGTCGGCGCCTGCCTCGGTGGCCAACTCGATGGCCAGCTCCGAGCGATCGGACTTGGGCAGGGCCTGCACGACAGTGACGGCAGGCGCCGCTACCGGAACGGTCCTGCGGTCCAGCACCCGTGCCGACAACCGGCCCTTGGCGACATCCTCGACGACACAGTGCGCCACGGTGCCGTCGCCGTCGCCAAGGTCGAGCTCTTCGCCAGTGCGGATGCGCCGGACGTTGGCCGCGTGGAAGCCCTCATCGCCGTCTACGACCGCAAGCTCACCGACCTCGGGCAGCGCGTCGACGTAGAAGAGCGCGCGGGTCACGGATCTCTAGCGGCCGGTGAAGGTTTCGCGCAACCGGCTGAAGAACCCGCTACCCGTCGCCGCACTTTGGGTTGAGCGAACCTCGGCCACGTCGCGGACGCGCTTTTCCTTCAGCTTGTGCAACAGCTCGATGTCCTCGTGGTCGAGCCGCGACGGCACCACAACGTCGATGTGGGCGTGCAGGTCACCGCGCACCCCCGAGCGCAGATGAGGCATGCCGTGCCCGCGCAGCGTGGTCACCGAACCCGGCTGGGTGCCTGCGGGGATGGTGAGCTCGGTCGGACCGTCGATGATCGCGTCGACGGTGACCGTGGTGCCCAGCGCGGCGTCGACCATCGGCACCGAGACGGTGAAGTGCAGGTCGTCGCTGTCGCGGACGAACACGTCGTGCGGCTTTTCGTGAACCTCGACGTACAGGTCGCCTGCAGGGCCGCCACCCGGGCCGACCTCGCCCTGGGCGGCCAGCCGCACCCGCATCCCGTCTCCGACGCCCGCCGGAATCTTCACGCTGATGCCCCGCCGCGCGCGGATTCGGCCGTCGCCGCCGCATTGGTGACACGGGTCGGGGATGACCTCCCCGACCCCGCCGCACACCGGGCATGGCCGCGACGTCATCACCTGGCCGAGCAGCGAGCGCTGGACGGTCTGGATCTCGCCGCGCCCGCCGCACGTGTCACAGGCGACCGGTGTCGAGTTGCCGTTGGTGCCCTTGCCCTGGCAGACGTCACAAAGCACCGCGGTGTCAACGGTCACCTGCTTGGTCACGCCGGTGGCACATTCAGCCAGGTCGAGCCGCATGCGCAGCAGCGAATCCGAGCCAGGCCGGACCCGGCCGATCGGGCCGCGGGAGGTCGTCCCGCCGCCGAAGAAGGCCTCGAACACATCGCCAAGCCCGCCGAAACCGCCGAAGCCATTACCGGCTGCGGCCGTATTCTCGAGCGGGTCGCCGCCGAGGTCGACGATGCGTCGTTTCTCCGGGTCGCTCAGTACCTCGTAGGCAACGCTGATCTCCTTGAACCGCGCCTGCGCAGCTTCGTCGGGATTGACGTCCGGATGCAGTTCACGGGCCAGCTTCCGATAGGCGCGTTTGATCTCCGAATCACTCGCGCCCCGGCTCACGCCGAGCATCCCGTAATAGTCGCGTGCCACGCCTGACCTTTCAGAAGCCGAGTTACCGGCTACCTAAGACTTCACCTATATAGAGAGCAACCGCAGCGACATTAGCGATAGTTCCCGGATAGTCCATCCGGGTGGGTCCCAATACACCCATGCCGCCGAACACCTTGCCCGAGCTTCCGTACACGGTGCTCACCACCGAGGTGCCCACCATCTCCTCGGCCTCCGTCTCGTGGCCGATGCGCACGGTCACCTTGCCGGCCTGCTGCTGCGCCGCCAACAGCCGCAGCACCACCACCTGCTCCTCGAGTGCTTCCAGCACCGGCCGCAGCGAACCGCCGAAGTCGGCGGTGTTGCGGGTCAGGTTGGCGGTGCCGCCCAGCAGCAGGCGCTCCTCGCTGTGCTCGACCAGCGACTCGACCAATACCGTCGCCGAGCGGCCGATCGCGTCGGCGAGGCCGCCGTGACCGTTGAGGTTGGTCGCCAGATCGGAAACCGCCACAGAGGCCGCGGTCAGTGGCTTTCCCTCCAGCGCCTGGCCGAGCGTGTCACGCAGCTTGGACAGCTCATGCTCGTCGACAGCGTCGCCCAGTTCGACGATGCGCTGGTCGACGCGGCCCGAGTCGGTGATCACCACCAGCAGCAGCCTGGCCGGCGTCAGGGCCACCACCTCGAGGTGCCGCACGCTCGACGTGGACAGCGTCGGGTACTGAACAACCGCGACCTGACGGGTCAGCTGGGCCAGCAGCCGCACCGCGCGGCGCAGCACGTCGTCGAGGTCGACTCCGGACTCGAGGAATGACAGGATCGCGCTGCGTTCTGCGGCCGAAAGCGGCTTGATGTCATCCAGCCGGTCGACGAACTCGCGATAGCCCTTCTCCGTGGGGATCCGGCCCGAGCTGGTGTGCGGCTGGGTGATGTAACCCTCGGCCTCCAGAACCGCCATGTCGTTTCGCACGGTCGCGCTGGAGACGCCGAGATTGTGCCGCTCAACTAGGGTCTTGGAGCCGATCGGCTCCTTGGTGGACACGAAGTCGGCGACGATGGCGCGCAGCACCTCGAAGCGACGGTCGTCGGCACTACCCACGTGTTCACCTACCCCTCGCTCTGGCGTTGGCATTCATTTTACGGTCATCAACAGCGGCGATACCGCGCGAGAGGCTGTTCGCGTGGCGAACCGGCTGGTTGCGGCTAGCCTTTTGAGCGTGACGCCGACGCCCGGGGGAAAGAACCGAGGGATAGCTGGGCGATGATCTTCAAAGGGGTCCGCGACGGCAGACCGTATCCGGACCATGGCCTTTCTCATCGGCAGTGGGCGCAGATCCCGCCCCGCCAGATCCGCCTTGACGAGTTGGTGACCACGACGACGGTGCTTGCGCTGGATCGGTTGTTATCGGAGGACTCAACGTTCTACGGCGACCTATTTCCGCACGCGGTCAGGTGGAGGGGGATCGTTTACCTGGAGGACGGGCTGCACCGCGCGGTGCGTGCGGCGCTGCGGAACCGGACGGTGCTGCATGCGCGCGTCTTCGATATGGAT
>JAVRPX010000033.1:0-3360 GCA_032161985.1 Mycobacterium sp. | reverse complement strand
GGTGTCGGGTTCTGTGAAGACATCCGGGTCGCGGTTGGCGGAAGCGAACATCGACGCCACCCGCGAATCGGCGGGAATGGGCACGCCGCACAGGACGGTGTCGTTCGTTGTAGTCCTGAAGAAGGCGCGGATCGGGGAATCGAAGCGCAACGCCTCTTCGACGGCAGTTTCGGCAAGTTCGGGGTTATCACGCAGTCGCTGCCACTGGTCGGGGTGATCTGCGAAGGCGTTGAGCATGTTGGCGATCAAGCACGCTGTGGTATCCAGCGCGGCCACCCAGATCGAAAAGAGACCGACCGCGCGATCGACCCCTGGGGCCAAGGACCCGCTGGCTCCTGGTGCTGCGCCATGTTCCATGATCTGCCGACCCATGCATGCCGAGTCATCCGGTAGGTCGGCCACTCCGTCAGACAGCAGCCAGCCCAGGGCGTGTGCTGCATGTTGGCAGGACGACAGCGCAGGGTCGGGCCCCATGATGTCGAAGATGCCCTCGCTCCCCTTCAGCGCGTGATCAGTAGGCGCCCGCACGCCGGTGAAGTCGGCGATCACGCGAGAAGGCAGCTCAGCGGAGAACATTTCGACCGCGTCGATTGTCTTGCGGGACAACGACTGGTCGACAAGGTCGGCCACGTGCCCACAAACCATCGGTACTGCTGCTTCGATCGCCTCCTTTCGAAAGAATGGTTGTACCGCGCGGCGATTGTTGGTGTGCTGCGGCGGGTCCGTACCGATGAAAGGGGCCTCGACGGGATCCGGGTCCCGCTTCAGCATCCAGCCGCCGATGCGGTCCATCGTGAACCGTGAAAGCCGGCCGGTGAGTCGTGGGGCGCGAACAAGCGCTGCGTTCAGCGCCTTCGTTCGTCGAACGCCCCCACCCCGGGAGGCGGTGCATACCGGATACCCGGCACCAGCCGCAGACGAGAACGCCCGGAAGTCTCGCAGCGCGGTATCGACTGCCTCGTGTGTGGTTGCCAGATACACCTTCCGCGACGGCAGATACAGCACCGGCCCTATTTCGCGCAGCCGCGCGTAATACGGGTACGGGGCGTCGAGATTTTCCGGGCGGAACGGGTCGAGCGGCGGATCGACTTCCACGGCCGCCGTCATGACCCAACGCTAATGCACGGCCGCCGACCTCAGTCGAACTGCGGCGCCTCGGTCCGGCTGCGCTTGAGCTCCCAGAAGTGGGGATAGGACGCGAACGTCACCGAGGCGTCCCACAGCTTGCCAGCTTCCTCGCCGCGCGGGATCTTCGAAAGAACCGGGCCGAAGAAGGCGACGCCGTTGACGTGGATGGTCGGGGTACCGACGTCGTCGCCGACCGGGTCCATGCCTTCGTGATGGCTCTTGCGGAGCGCCTCGTCGTACTTGTCGGTGTCCGCCGCCTCTGCCAGCTCGGCAGGCAGCCCGACCTCCTCGAGCGACTCCTTGATGACTTTGGTGAAATCGGGGTCGGACTCTCGATAGCTCTGGTTGTGGATCCGGGTGCCCATGGCGGTGTACAGCGGCGCCAGAATCTCGGGGCCCTTGGCCTGCTCGGCGGCGATGGCCACCCGCACCGGCTTCCACGCCTGCTTGAGACCCTCGCGGTACTGCTCGGGCAGGTCCTCCCTGTTCTCGTTGAGCACGGCCAGGCTCATGACGTGGAAGTTGACCTCGATATCGCGCACCTTCTCGACCTCGAGGATCCACCGCGAGGTGATCCAGCACCACGGGCACAGCGGGTCGAACCAGAAATCCGCAACAGACTTTTCGGCCATTCCTGCTTGGACCTCTCGTAGGTAAGGTCAGCGATCCGTTCAACACAACTATGCCAGGGGTGCGGCTGTTCCCGACTGCCACGACTTCCCGGCGGTCGCCACACAGGACACGCATAGTGTGCAAACGGTTATACAAGCGTGTTGTCGATGTGACTGTTGTCAATCAGTGTTTCTTCTGTGATTAAAGCGAAACGCACGATGACCGCAACTTTGGTCGGGGCCGCGACGGCATTAACGCTCGCGGCGCCGGCACACGCCGACCCAGTTACCGACAACAACTTCCTCGGTGCGCTGACCAACGCCGGTATCGGCTATAACGATCCGGCTTCCACCGAGCAGCTCGGACAGTCGATCTGCCCGATGCTGGTCGAACCGGGTAAGAACATGGCGTCGATTTACTCGAACGTCTCCAACAACGGCATTAGCCCCGCGATGGCGTCGTTCTTCACCGGCATCGCCATATCGATGTACTGCCCGTCGATGATGTCCTCGATCGGCAACGGCACGTTCTTGAACCAACTGAGTGGGCTGAACGGGTTCGGGATACCGGGGCTGTAGGGGACCGCTTGGGGGCGCGGCCGATAAGTTGGACGCGTGGCACTCCCTAATCTGACCCGCGAGCAGGCCGTCGAACGCGCCGCCCTCGTCACCGTCGACAACTACCGCATCGCCCTCGACCTCACCGACGGTGAGGGTAAGCCTGGCGAACACACCTTCCGCTCGGTTACCACCGTTCAATTCGAGGCATTGGCCGGCACCGACACCTACATCGACATCGCCGCCGACTCGATCCGTAGCGCGACACTCAACGGGCGCGACATCGATGTGTCCGGGTACGACGAGTCAACAGGCATCCCGCTGCGCGGTCTGTCCGAGCGCAACGTCCTCGTCGTCGACGCCGACTGCCGATACTCCAACACCGGTGAGGGTCTGCACCGGTTCGTCGATCCGGTCGACGACGAGGTGTACCTGTATTCGCAGTTCGAAACCGCGGACGCCAAGCGGATGTTCGCCTGCTTCGACCAGCCCGACCTGAAGGCCACGTTCGACATCATGGTGGCCGCGCCGCTGAATTGGCGAGTCATCTCGAACGGCGCCAGCGGACACGTGCACGGCGAAGACGCTGCACACGTGCACACCTTCGTCACCACACCGCGAATGAGCACATACCTCGTCGCGCTGATCGCCGGGCCGTACGCGCACTGGAGTGACACCTACTCTGATGAGCACGGCGATATCCCGCTGGGCCTGTACTGCCGCGAGTCGTTGGCCGAGTTCATGGACCACGAGCGACTATTCACGGAAACCAAACAGGGATTCGGCTTCTACCACAACAACTTTGGTGCGCCGTACGCGTTCGGCAAGTACGACCAGTTGTTCGTCCCGGAGTTCAACGCGGGCGCGATGGAGAACGCGGGGGCCGTGACGTTCCTCGAGGACTACGTCTTCCGCAGCAAGGTCACCCGCTACTCGTATGAGCGACGCGCCGAAACAGTGCTGCATGAGATGGCGCACATGTGGTTCGGCGACCTCGTCACGATGCAGTGGTGGGACGACCTGTGGCTCAACGAGTCGTTCGCGACGTTCGCCTCGGTGCTGT
>JAVRPX010000032.1:0-6012 GCA_032161985.1 Mycobacterium sp. | reverse complement strand
TGCGCGTCATCTGCGACCGGATGTTCTTGATGCGCGTTTCGGGGTCGTGCAGGCCGATGGGCGCGGCGAGATTGACACCGGCGAATCGGTTGCCACCTGCCGGATCCGCTTCCGACCGCAGGTTGACCGGCACCGCCATTGGCAGCGCCTCGATAGGCACGCCCTTGGCCCCGTGATAAAGACGCAGGGCCCCGCACAGCCCGGCCAAATAGGCGTCGTTGATCGAGCCGCCTGCCGCCTTGGCGGCCTTGTGCAAGGCGCCGAACTCGATGTCGATGGCCTCGCTGCGCGACGAGAGGCTGCGGCGCTGCAGCACCGGAGAGCGCGGGGCGACGGGCCCGACGACACGGGCACCGGACATCGCATACTCGACGACCTCACCCATCCTCGATATCGGATCGCGGACCATCTCGCCGACAACGTGCGCCGCGCCGAACAGCACGCCACGCACCCGACCGGCGATCGTGCCGGGAAGCCGGTTAAAGCCTTGGCGCATCAGGTCGTTGGGTGATAAGTCCTGTGGGACCGGCAGCGGGAGAGGGGCCTGCGGTGGGGGGTCACGCTCCAGGTCGTAGAGGTTGGCGAACATCTCGACGCCACCAACGCCGTCGGTCACAGCATGACTGAGATGCACCATCAGGGCGGCACGGCCACCTTCGAGGCCCTCGACAAGAGTCGCGGTCCACAATGGCCGGGAGATGTCCAGCGGTGACTGCGCGGCGACCTCGGCCAGATCGAACACCTGTCGCAGCGTGCCCGGCTCGGGGACCCGCATCCGTCGCACGTGAAAGTCAAGGTTGAAGTCGGGGTCGACGACCCACCGCGGCGCCACTGTGGGCAGCGTCGGCATGACGACTTTCTGCCGCAGCCGAAGGACCTTGCGCGAGGCGTTGTCGAACCTCGCCCGGAAGCGCTCCCAGTCGGGAGTGGCGTCGAGCAGCTCCACCGTCAGGATGCCCGAACGGGTGCGCGGGTGGGCTTCGCCGCGATGCAGTATCTGGTCGAACGCGCTGAGTTCCTCTGGAAGTCCGGCCGCGTCGAGTTCCGGCACGTCACTCATGGTTCGCCGCTCCCTCCCTGCTCGTCGTGTGCTGTCACCACGCTAGTCCGCTGCCAAGAAGATCGGAGCACCTTTAGATGGCTGTTGCGCTGGCAGGGTTGCCGGTCGCCGCGAGATACACTCACCGACGCTGCCCCCGTAGCTCAGCGGACAGAGCAGCCGCCTTCTAAGCGGTAGGTCGCAGGTTCAATTCCTGCCGGGGGTGCTGCCGGGGGCACTTCTAATTTGCCCGATCGTCATGTAGGCGACCCGGAATACTCGCCTCCACCCACTCGACACGGTAGGTTGCCAACGAGACATCGAAGGGGGCGCCGTTAATGAGCAATGCCGCGACGAAGCGCGTGAGCAAGATGGCGATGAGCGTCGCAGCGGTCGGGGTTGCGACGACCGTCGCGGGCGTTGCTGCCACCCAGCCCACCTCGATCTCCGCACCCCTTGTCGACCTGGCGGCCCTGATCGTCGTGGGCAGTTCGACGCACCCCGATGGCAGCGGGAACGAGGACTTCTACCACGGAATGTTTGATACGCCGCCCTACAACACCAGCGGCCTCGAGCATGTCAACTTCTTCACCGGCCCTTTCGGCATCAACCAGGCCCTGCAGGCCCACGACGGCGAGACGAACGCCGTACTCTCCTCAGGCTGGGGCGCGGCCAACGCGAGTTTGCTGCTGATGCAGCTGCAGGCCCAAAAGGATCCCGCCCTAGAGCAAACCCTCTTCATCCTGGACAACAACGTCGCCCGGCCTTCCGGCGGCTTCGGGACGATGTATCCGTGGTTTGCGCTGATCGGGGTCAACCCCTTCCCGTCGCCGACCGACACCGACGCCCTCGGGGTCGTCGACGTGGGCTACGAGTACGACTACAACTCGAACGCACCCTCCGATGTGGTCAACCCGGTGGCCGCCGTCAATTCGTTGGTCGCATACCTCTATGGGCACCTGAACCAGAACGAGCTCGACCTGCCGGTCAATCTCGACGGGTCCCCCAAGTACAGCTGCGGCACCGCCAACACGTGCGGCATCACCGACACTGGTGCCGTGCTGGAATGCCCCGACGCGCAGTGCGGTGCCGTGCCGGTCGGCGACCGCGTGGCCGCATACGTCACGAAGCGCGGGAACACTACCTACGTCACGTACACAACCAACGGCCTGCCGCTGGCCAACTTGATCCGCGCCCTTCCGCTCGGCAATGTCATCGCCGATCTCACCGAGCCGGTGTTGACCGCGATCGTCAACTCGGCCTACCCGAACGGCAATCCCATCCCCGCGGACCCGAGCAAGTATCAAACGGCGCAGCCGTTCTCGTCTCTGGGCCGGCTCGCGGCCACCGCCGCGAAGATACCGGGTGCGATCCAGCAGGGACTGACGGCGGCCACCGGCTCCGCACCGGAAACGACGTCGAAGACCGCGGTCATGGCCACCGAGTCAACGCCGTCGGGCAAGAAGGCCCCGACCACGCCCGAGGAAAAGCCGAAGCCGTTGACCAACGAGGTGCGCGAGAGCAGCAAGGCCGTGCCTCAGACAGTGGCCGGTGAAGCCGCCCCTTCGTCCACGCCGGATCTCGTTGCCATCGTTGACAAGCCGACGAAAAGCGAGCCGCAGGAGTCGGCGCAGAGCGAGTCCGACACGACTTCCCATCAGCAGAGCGCAGGTTCCGACCCGGACGCGGACGCAGGCAAGCCCTGAAAGCTGGCACAGTCGAATGTGCACCATATGGACCTTCGGGCTTCCCTGGTCAAGGCACGCGATCTGTTGACTCCGACCGGCGAGATAGCGGTGGTCGGATGCTGTGCCAATAAGACTGTGCGCGACTGGGTTTGGTCAGCAATGTGTGCGTCCCCGCCGCGCGAATTGGGTCCTGGTTGCACTCGGAGACCCGCGACATCGGTGTCGCCGTGCAGAACCCCCAAGCGGGGCTCGACGACATTCGCAGCATGGTCGACGAGGTACTACCCGGGGCGTCGTCGCGACGGGCCCTCTACTACCGCTACCTACTGCGGTGGACCATGAGATAGCCCGTTATCTGGGCAGCTTGGATTCGATCTTTTCGGCGATGTCGACCGCTTGCGTCACGGCGGACTGCTGCTGCGGTTTGCACGCCTGGATGTCGAGAATCACGTTGGCGGTGAGTGCGAGAGCACGCTGGCACGACCTGGTCTGGTCACCGCTGCTTCGGGTGTACGGCATCGCAAGCTGGTTGTCTGCCTTGGTGAGGTCGCCACTTCGCCATCCAGGCAACGTCTGGCCGTTCAGCTGAATGTTGACATTGTGGTTGGTGCACTTCGACCATCGGTCCGTCGACTCGGTAAAGAATTCGCGGGCCCCATCGGCGGTGCGGTAGGAGACGACGGATTGGACGACCAGGGAATTCCATTGGTCGGCGTCCGGTGCCCGAACCAATTGTTGGCGTACCGACTTCCAGTGACTGGACTCGTAGATCGGTGCTTCGTTGACCTGCCACACCCCCAAGCAGTTGAGGTTGGGAAGGAGGTTGCGGTGATCACCCATCTGCGACACGGTGGTATGCGGCGTCATTCCGCTGGTCCCCATGATCGCGTTCAGTTCGTCGGGGCTGAGAAGCAACCCGGGCAGTGCAGAGTCCGGCACCAACTTCGGCGATTCGGACGCGCCCGAGGCGGCACCCCCGCCGCAACCGGCCAGCACAACGCTGAGCGCAAGTGCGCCAAACAGACTGCCCTTCACCGAATTAGGCGTGCGTCCCGGCCAAAGCGCAGGCCATTTGGACCTTCTCAGCCTGGTTGTTCATCTCCGTGGCGGTGCCGTTCAGGCTGTCGCCGGGAATGCGCAGCCCCATCATGACGAGCAGCTTTGTCGCGCCAAGCGACCAAGTCCGCATCGGATCGGCGATCGAGGGATCCAATCCCGGAGTGTTCGCCGATTCCATCGCCGTAGCGGCCCCTTGCCGAAGCGCGGTTCGGCCCACCACATTGCTGCTGTCGACCGCCGGATCTGAGTAGTCGGAACCTTCGATTGCATCGGCGAATTCCCCGTAATAGTTCGAGGAGCCGTCCAGCACCTGCCCGAACGTCCCGCAGGCCTGCGCCGAAGCATCAGTAACGGTGTCCGACGGGTCCACCGGGGTGACCACCACCTGCCCGGGCGAGGACCCATCAGTCCCGACGTCGTCGGCCGACGCCGGCGGAACGACTGTTAATCCGACGCCGAGCGCGAAGAACGACGCCGCCAACACGTGGGATGACTTCAATGTTTCCTCCAAGGTAGTCGGTCTCGCAGGGTCAGCTGGGTTTCAGTTCACCCGGTGGCAAGCGGTCGCACCGGCCAGCCAAACCCACGTCGACGAGCCCCGTCCAGTCTCGAGGGCAGTAACCCGAACTACGGTCGATGGGTCAGGTGTCTAATTCGTGAACTGCCGCCCAACGGCTGATATCTAATTGCGGTCCATCGGCTTTCGTAATCGTGTGGGGACGATTGCGTCTCTCTGTGGTATGGACAAGACCCCATGTGGAAGACGCCCATTCGATGGAAACACGGCCCGAATTGTTTGCACTGTGTTCACCGTTTGGCAACCCCATCATTAGAGGCTCCGACGCGACAGATCCGTTGGATCCCCCACACAGGATTCCGACCCACGAGAGGCGCTAAATCAACCATGTTGAACCGCTTTGCATTGCTGGGAGCCGTCTGCATCGCGATCCCGGTCGGGGCCGCTCCCCTCGCACAGGCCGACCCGCCTCCGCCCCCCGATCCCGCGGTGGTGCCGTTGAATACCACCAACCCGCTCCCGCCTGAGGGCGCAGTTCCGTCAGCGCCGCCAGGAGTCCTCAACACCCCGGACGGCTGGCACCTCGAGGTCGTCGGCGCCAATGAGACGCAGCTGCCGGTGGCGCCGTTGACCACCGCGATCACCTCGCGTGAGTACATCATCGCCGGCACCTTCACCGGCAAGATCACCGGTGGCGGCAAAACGAAGTTGACCGGCGGCTCGATGGAGGCCGGCGAGCAGATCGGCTGCGGCATCATCTCCGACGAGACGGAGATCAACCCCGGCGCCAGCTTGACCCCGGGCATTGCCCTCCCCACCGGTTTGCCCACCCTCAGCGCCGGCCTCAGCCTTCAGGGCAAGGTGTACCTGAAGCCCGGCACGGTGACGACCGTTGCGCTCGACAAGAAGTCATTCAAAGGCAGCTCGACGCGCATCACGATCACCGGCGTTCGTGTCAAGACCGACCAGTGCGCAGGCCAATCGTTCATCCGCTCGTACGCAACGCTGACGTCCTCGACCGACAACACCGACGACGTCATCACCTACCTCGGTGTCACCAAGGCCGTTTAACCCAGTCGACCTCGAACGAAAGAAAACAATGCTGAATCGTTTTGCCGCACTGGCCGCCTGCTCGCTGATCCCGCTCGGAACCGCACCGATCGCGTTGGCCGACCCGCCGGCCGAGGACCCCGGGCCGCCACCGGACACCGGCGTCGTCGCGTCTGCTGAGCCAGGCATCGTGACGTCCCCGGATGGCTGGGTGCTGACCGTGGTCGCCAAGGACGAGACTCAGCTGCCGGTGGCACCGCTGACCACGGCCACTTCGTCGCGCGAGTATCTCGTGGGCGGAACGTTCACCGGCACGGTCACCGGCGGGGGCAAGACCAGCCTGAGCGGCGGGGTGCTGGAGGCCGGCTACCAGATCGGCTGCGGCATCGAACTCGGCCAGGTCAGGCTCATCGGCCAGGCCGGCATCACCTTGGGCGGCAACACCGGCTTGACCGCTCTCGCAAGCGTCCAGGCCCCGCTTTCCGGCACGATCGAGATCCACCCGAAGCCGGGCACGGTGTCCACCGTCACCGTCGACAAGAAGACCTTCAAGGCCGCGCCCGTCCGCGTCACCCTGAAGGACACGCACATCAAGGTCGATGGCTGCGTGGGCCAATCGTTCATTCGGTCGTACGCGACGTTGACAAGCTCGACCACCG
>JAVRPX010000031.1:0-3635 GCA_032161985.1 Mycobacterium sp. | reverse complement strand
TTCACCGTGCACGGTGACTTGGCGTTGTCGAGCTGCAGCCCGATGTTGCCCTGGTTGGTCGCCATGCTGGCGCTGACCTGAGCCGGGTCGGTCGGGACCTTGCCGGCGCGGGGCGGATTGGTCGGCTTGCTCGCCTTCTCCGGCGACGCCGGGTACTGGCAGTTGGCGCCCAGGTTGGCCGGCGCCACGAACGGAGGCAGCTGGCCCGGCGCCGCAGGCTTGTCCGGCAGCGCGGAGGTCGGCGTGGTGGTGGAGGACGCCGACGTGGTCTTGGTACCGGAGTCCTTGTTGGTGACGACGACGGTGGCCACGATGGCGCCGATCACGACGATCGCGGCGACGATGGACCCGACGATCGTGTAGATGCGGCGCTGGCGTTCCTTGGCTGCCCGGCGCTCAAGCTGTCGCACGAGTTTGCGCTTCGCTGTTGCACGCCGTTGTTCGTTGGTCGGCACCGCCGCTGTCCTCCTGATGATCGGATCGGTCGGCAACGAGTGTGCCAGGCGTTGCTGAGTGCGGGGGCCGCGCCCCATGTCAACAGTGGATGGGACACTGGACGCCGTGTTGATCACCGGATTCCCGGCAGGCATGTTGGCGTGCAATTGCTACGTGCTGGCCAAGGGAACCGGCGCCGACGCGATCATCGTCGACCCGGGCCAGCGGGCGATGGGACAGCTTCGGCAGATCCTCGACGAGAACCACCTCACGCCCGCCGCCGTGTTGTTGACGCACGGGCATGTCGACCACATCTGGTCGGCACAGAAGGTGGCCGACATGTACGGCTGCCCCGCCTACATCCATCCCGAGGATCGGTTCATGCTGACCGATCCGATCAAAGACTTCGGGCCCCGGCTGGCTCAGATCGCGTTCGGCGCGCTGTTCCGCGAACCAAAACAGATCGTTGAGCTGGACCGCGACGGCGACAAGGTAGATGTGGGTGGTGTGACGGTGACCGTCGACCACACGCCCGGCCATACCCGCGGCTCCGTCGTGTTCCGCGTGTCCGAGGGACCCGAGGATGTGGTCTTCACCGGTGACACCTTGTTCCGCCAATCGGTGGGCCGCACCGATCTGCCCGGAGGCAGCGGCCGCGACCTGCTCGGCTCGATCGTGACAAAACTGTTGGTGCTCGACGACGACACCGTGGTATTACCGGGACACGGTGAGAAGTCCACGATTGGCTTCGAACGCCGCACCAACCCGTTCCTCGAAGGCTTGACCTAGTGACCGAATTTCAGGCGCCCAAGGGCGTCCCGGACTACCTGCCGCCCGACTCGGCGCAGTTCGTCGGCGTGCGCGACGGCCTGCTCGACGCTGCCAGGCGGGCCGGCTACGGCGACATCGAACTGCCCATATTCGAGGACACTGCGCTGTTCGCCCGTGGCGTCGGGGAGTCCACCGACGTGGTGTCGAAGGAGATGTACACCTTCGCCGACCGCGGTGACCGCTCGGTGACGCTGCGCCCGGAGGGCACCGCGGGTGTAATGCGTGCGGTCATCGAGCACGGCCTCGACCGCGGGCCGCTGCCCGTCAAGCTCTGCTACGCGGGGCCATTCTTCCGCTACGAGCGCCCGCAGGCCGGGCGCCACCGGCAACTGCAGCAGGTCGGGGTCGAGGCGATCGGCGTCGACGATGCGGCGCTGGACGCCGAGGTGATCGCCATCGCCGACGCCGGCTTCCGCTCGCTGGGGCTCGACGGGTTCCGGCTTGAGATCACGTCGCTTGGCGATGACACCAGTCGGCCGGAATACCGGAAGTTGTTGCAGGACTTTCTGTTCAAGCTCGACCTCGACGAAGAGACCCGCCGGCGCGCCGAGATCAATCCGCTGCGGGTGCTCGACGACAAGCGCCCGAAGATGCGGGAGATGACCGCCGACGCGCCGGTGATGTTGGACCACCTATCCGATGTGGCCAAGCAGCACTTCGAGACGGTGCTCGCGCATTTGGATGCTTTGGGCGTGCCCTATGTGATCAACCCGCGGATGGTGCGCGGGCTGGATTACTACACCAAGACCACGTTCGAGTTCGTCCACGAGGGGCTTGGGGCGCAGTCCGGTATCGGTGGCGGCGGCCGCTACGACGGGCTGATGCGTCAGCTCGGCGGAAAAGACTTGTCGGGCATCGGCTTTGGTCTCGGTGTCGATCGGACGGTGCTGGCGTTGAAGGCCGAGGGCAAGACGGTCGGCGGGACCACCCGCGTCGACGTGTTCGGTGTCCCGCTCGGCGAGCAGGCCAAGGTGACGCTGGCCGTGCTGGCCGCGCGGCTACGGGCGGCCGGTGTGCGCGTCGACCTGTCCTACGGCGACCGCGGCGTCAAGGGTTCGATGCGCGCCGCGGACCGCTCGGGCGCCTCGATCGCGCTCGTCGCCGGCGATCGTGACATCGAGGCAGGCACGGTCGGGGTGAAGAACCTGGCGACGGGCGAGCAGGTCGACATACGTGTCGATGACGCTCTCGCCGAGGTGCTTTCGCGGCTGGGCCGCGCCTAAACGGCACTCAGGAGCCGTGTACCACGGCGGTCAGCACTTCATCCACGTTGCCCACTCCGCCGTCGAAGGGGTTACCGCGCTTGAGAACCTTTGTCCCACCCGGTGTGACGGCGACGAGTTTGGGTGAGCTCAAACCGATTTGGAACTTGCGCGCGAAGCGCACCTGGTCCAACGGCACCACTGCTCCACCGCCGTAGCTGAACAGCCCCAGCTTGCGGTCGATGACGGCCACCGAGCGGCATTCGTGCAACGGCTGGCTACGGCGACGACGAAACTTGCGCACCGCCACAAAGGTCGCCGCCGCAAGGATTAGGCCGACGCCGAGGAATGCCGCGCCAACAGCTCTGGACGGAACGCCCGCGGCGAGAGCGACAAGACCGAAGCCGCCAACAACGACCGTGAGCACGCCGAAAACGAATGCCAGCACCGTCAGCGCGCCCGTGCAGCGGTCGAAGACCAGCACCCGCCGTCCGTCATCGGTAACGACGAGACCGCCGGTGTCGGCGAGTGTTCGGGACGCGGCTGGTGCGGTCATGTCTTGCAGAGTGCATGTCAACGGCCGCGAACGTGGGCAGAATCGCAGAGATCGATCGTCCAACTGCAGGTGCCATGTCATTGATAGCGCTCGAGGAGCATTTCGCGTGGGATCCGGCGAGTGCCGGCAATGTCGTTGCCACCTGGTTGCCGACCAACAACGAGGTTGCGTACCGACGGTTGTACGACAGGGGCCCGCTACGACTCGAGCAGATGGACACCGCAGGAATCGACTTCCAGATCCTGTCGCTGTTCGACCCGGGTGTCCAGGAAGAGACCGACGTCGCGCGCGCGATCGACCTCGCCCGTCGCGCCAACGACGAGCTCGCCGATACCGTGCGCGGAAATCCGCACCGGTTCGGCGGTTTCGCGACACTGGCGACGCAGGACCCCGACGCCGCGGCCAGAATTGGAGCGTGCGGTTACCGAATTGGGCCTTGTCGGTGGACTCATCAATGGGCACACCCAGGGGCGCTATCTCGACGATCCGGCGTATGAAGGGCTCTTCGGTCGCGCCGCCCTCGAGCGGTCATCAGGAAACCGACCGCCGCAACGACACCGCATACGAGAAGTTGTTGAGAAGTCCCGCGCCGACCACAGACCCGGCGATCA
>JAVRPX010000030.1:0-3349 GCA_032161985.1 Mycobacterium sp. | reverse complement strand
GATGCCGGTGCCCGCGCCCTCGGTGTACTCACCCTTGATCAGGTGCGGGATGCCGACCGCGAACTCGATCACCTCGATGCCGCGCTGGATGTCGCCCTTCGAATCCGCGACGGTCTTGCCGTGTTCGACGGAGAGCAGTTCGGCGAGTTCGTCGACGTTCTGGTTGACCAGGTCGACGAACTTCATCATCACGCGCGCGCGGCGCTGTGGGTTGAAGGCCGCCCACTCCTTTTGCGCCTCGACCGCGCCGGCGACGGCGGCATCGACGTCCGCCGACGACGCCATCGGCGCCTTGGCCTGCACCTGCCCGGTGTTGGGGTCCATCACGTCGGCGGTGCGCTCGCTCTGTCCGGTGGTGCGCTTGCCGTTGATGAAGTGCGAAATCTGTGTGGTCATGAACTTGCCCCTCGCCCGAATGGCTGAATACTAGGACATCCTAGTAACTCCCCGCGGCGCCGCGCAAGGGGGGTGGTTCGGCCGTAGATCCCCAACCGAGCGCCGTGCGACAGTGGACGGGTGACCGCGCCGCTGGCGAACCGATTGACTGACTTGCTGGGCATCCGTCACCCGATCATCTCGGCGCCGATGGCGTTTGTGGGCGGAGGTGAACTCGCAGCGGCGGTGAGTCGCGGTGGCGGGCTCGGCCTCATCGGCGGCGGGTACGGCGACACCCAGTGGATCGATGAGCAGTTCGAAGCGGCGCGGGGAGAGCGAATCGGCATCGGTTTCATCACCTGGTCGGCCGCGCAGACGCCGTCCGTCGTGGCCGCCTCACTGCAATTCGAGCCGGCCGCGGTCATGCTCTCCTTCGGTGATCCGATGACCTTCGCCGGCGATGTTCACGCTGCAGGCGCGGTTCTCATCTGCCAGTGCCAGAACCTCGCCCATGTGCGCGCTGCGCTCGACGCCGAGGCTGACATCGTTATCGCGCAAGGATCTGAGGCCGGCGGACACGGCGCTGACCGCGGCACCTTCACGCTCGTCCCCGAGGTGGCGGACATGTTGGCCAGGCTCTCACCGGACACCTTGCTGGTGGCCGCGGGCGGAGTGGCCGACGGGAGGGGGTTGGCGGCGGCGCTCGCGCTCGGCGCTGACGGTGTGCTCGTCGGTACGCGGCTGTGCGCGTCGCAGGAATCGTTGGTCAAGCCTCTGCACAAGCAAGCGATCATCGAATCCGACGGCGATTCCACGCTGCGCACCCATTTGCAGGACATCGTCCGTGAGCTGCCCTGGCCGCAGGAGTTCACCGCTCGCATCCAGCGCAATGGATTCGTCGACCGGTGGCACGGCCGTGAATCGGAGCTCGCACAACAGGTCGCGGTGGAGGGTCCGCGTTACCGGCAGGCCTTCGCCGACGGCGACCCCGAGTGCACGGCCGTGTGGTTCGGCGAAGCCGCCGGACTCATCGACACGGTCGAACCGGCGGCTACGATCATCGAACGCATGGTGACTGACGCAGCGAACTTGCGCTGAGTGCCTGGCGCCAGGGCCTGTACCGAACGCGCCGAGCAGGAACTCGTCGAAGACGGATGGTCTTCTCGCAGAAAAGGATTGGGGATGAATCGTGAGCATGGCATATCTGGCGCAGCCTGAGCAGCAGCAACAACTGGAATGGCTCGACGGCGGCACACTGGCAATCTTGCTCGACGGCAGGGCCACCGATGGCCAGTTGATGGTCGGACGATTCGATGTCAGCGAAGGCGAAGCGCCGCCCTACCACAAGCACACGCGTGAGGATGAGGTGTTCATGCTCATCAAGGGAACTGCGTTGCTCTGGTGTGACGACCAGGAGATGGAACTGTCGGAAGGCGGAATCGTATTCTTGCCCAAGAACATTCCGCACGCATACCGCATCACTTCCAAGAAAGCGGACCTGCTGATGATCAACACACCGGCGGGAATCGAAGGCATGTTCCGCTACGCCGGCCGTGACAGAGCAACGCCGCGCCCGGAGGGCTTCGAAATCTCGCCCGAACGTATGGCCGAGGGAGCGGACAAGTTCGGACAGATCATTGTCGGCCCCCCGCGCTGACCGCGCATCAGCGCAATGCCGCCAGACCCGATTAACGCGACGACTCACTCGTGGCTGACAGTGCTCGGAAGTGCTCACGAATGTCGTTGGCCAGCCGGTCGGGTTCCTCGACAGCGGCGAAATGGCCGCCATGGCCGAACACCGTCCAGCGCTGCACGTTGTACAGGCGCTCGTACCATTCGCGGGGTGGCTCACCCTCGGGTATGAATTCGTTTGCAAACACTGCCATCGCCATGGGTGGCTGCACGTAGTCGCCGGGCCCAATTGGGCTGGTGTGCCAGCGGTTATCGAAGTAGTCCCGCATTGACGAGGTGATGGAGTTGGTCGCCCAGTACAAGGTGATCGTTGTCAGCAGGAAGTCGCGACCGAAGTACGCATCGACGTCGCCACGACTGTCGCTCCATGCTCGCCACTTCTCGAGTAACCATGCGGCCAGGCCAACAGGGGAGTCGGCTAGGGCGTATCCCAGCGTCTGAGGCCGTGTCGATTGAATCGCGCTGTAGCCACGTTCGGTCTCGTCCCACCGGTCGAGGTGGTCGACATAGGCCTTTTCGGCAGAAGAGAGCGGGGTTGAGCCAGGACCTGTGTAAGGCGACAACTCGGGAGTGCTCAAGTGGATGCCGGTGATCCGAGCTGGATCCTCGAGCGCCATGTAGGTCGCGACACCAGCCCCAAAGTCAGCGCCGCAGGCGCCGTATCGCGCATACCCGAGCCCCTGCATGAGTTCGTGCCACAGGTGCGCAACGCTGGCCCGACCCATGCTGGCCAGCTCAGGCCGGGTCGAGAACACATACCCTGGCAGCGACGGAACGACCAAGTCGAAATGCCCGCTGAGACGGTCAACGAGGGGAAGCATCTCGGCAAACGTGCTGGGCCAGCCATGAGTGAGAATCAGTGCAGGCTTGCCCGTGCGATGGTGAACGAAATGGATACGCGCCCCGTCGATTTCGGTGGTGAAGTGGTCGTAGGTGTTGAGCCGTTGCTCCTGCACGCGCCAGTCGAACTTCTCGACCCAATAGTCAACGAGGTCGCGCAGGTAGTCCAGATCGGTGCCCTGGCTCCAGGAAGGGCCGGGCGCCGGATCGGGCCAGCGAGAAGCGCGGAGTCGAGACCTGAGATCGAGCAGTACCGAGTCGGGCACATCGATCTCGTATGGAACGACGTTGAGCTTCACCTATCCACGACGCAGCTCGTCGATGTATGCCTGGGTTTTGTCCCATGTCGGCAGCAGTCCCGCGGCCTGTACCTGTGCCAGGGTGGGTGCTTGGCGGTCGCGGTCTGAAAGGATCGGTTCGCCGTCGGCTGCGGGCCAGTTGA
>JAVRPX010000029.1:0-3032 GCA_032161985.1 Mycobacterium sp. | reverse complement strand
GGATTGCGGCCTGCCGCGCGCAGAACCCACCACCCGTGGATGTAATCGACGGTCTGCATGACCACTCCCTCATCGAGACAAACTCGTCAGCGGCCTGGGACTGCTGCGCCGGGTGCTGGGTGTTTGTCGGTGAGGCCGGTTTGATCGGCGAGCCCTTCGATGCCTGTGACGCCTCGCCGCCCCTGGTGGATCTGGAACCCCAGCGCAATTTCGCCGATGCCGTGCACCAGCGCCGCAGCGGCCACCCACGCCACCAAGACCAGCACGGAATTGTTCCAAGACCCAGCCGCCCAAAAGCCCAACCCCAACTCGATGAACCCGCAAATCAACAGCACCCACCACCCGGGAATGGCGCTACCGGCGAGGGCCATGACAATGTCGAAGCAGCCGCGAAAGATGAAGTAGAAGCTGATAATCGCGGCCAGCGTGACGAAGGTCGCCCCGAAGTTCGCCAAGGACACCACTCCGACCACGACCAGCAGCGCCGCGAGCAGCCCGTGCGCAATCCGCCAGCCGGTGGACGAGGACACCGCCCCGATCATGATCTGAGTCACCGCTGCGGCCAGGCAGTACACCCCGAACAGCACGGCCACGGCCGCGACGGTGGTGTAGTCGAACCGCAGGATCACGACGGACAGCACGATCCAGGCGACGCCGAGGATCGGCAGCAGCCACCAGAACCGGGTCTTGGATACGGTGTCGTCGAAGAATTGACCAAACGGCCCTGGTGTCGTCGTGGTGTGACGCCGCGTCTCGTTCATCGGTACTCCCCTGCATTCGATTTGGTTAGTCTCGCCAATCCCTGCTCGGCGATCGCAAACTCAAGCGTGCGCTGAACCCCGGGCAATTGCGATGTGTCGTGACACAACGTTGCTGTCCCGAAGCGGTGTCGACAGACAATGGCGAAACTTCCTAGATGCGCGAAATATACTGATAGGCAAGCGTTTTGCTCAACCAACTACCGCTGGCCCTGGTCTGTTCCGAGAGTGACCACGACGGTTCTGGGATCACCAGAAAGATCGATGAAACCCACAGCCACTCGAGCACCTGGCGCCCGTGACTGCACCGCTGCGCACAGCGCGCCTGCGTTTTGGATTTCCTGGTCATCGACCTTTGTGACCAGCGCGCCAGTACGCAGTCCGGCTGTGGCGGCGGGACTGCCGTTGGTCACGTCAACGATCCTGGCGTCGGCGTCCATATCGGTGCCTACCTGCGCTCCGAGCCATGCATGGGATGCCGTACCGGTGGCGATAAGTTCGGTGGCGATGCGCGCGGCGTGATCTACGGGAATGGCGAATCCAAGCCCGATCGAACCGGCTTCAGCATCGGTGCCGTCGCCGAGACTGCCCAGCGACGCCGCTGCCGAATTCATTCCGATGAGGTCGCCGTTCATGTCAACCAGGGCGCCGCCCGAGTTGCCGGGGTTGAGCGCGGCGTCGGTCTGGATGGCGTCAAACGCCGCGACCTGGGCGTTGCCGTCGGCGGCACCGACCACGGGACGGTTCAGCGCACTGACGATGCCAGACGTGACGGTGCCGGTCAGGCCGAGCGGAGATCCTACGGCGGCTACCGGCTGACCGACACGAAGGCCCGCCGAGGAGCCGAACGAGATGGGGGTAAGCCCCGAAATCCCTTCGGCCCGCACGACCGCGATATCGCTCATGGGATCGGTGGCGACCATGCTGAACGGCGCCCTACGACCGTCGCCCAAGGTGACCAGGCTGCTCACGGGATCCTGCGACGCATCACCGGCCGCGGCGACGACATGGTTATTGGTCATGATGAGCCCATCAGAGGTGAGGACAATGCCCGACGCCTCGTGCAATTCGCCGCTGGCCAGTTCGGTCGTCAATGTCACCACGCTGGGCAGCACCTTGGTGGCGATTCGTTCGACCGAGGAGTTGACCGTCGACTGTGTTCCTGCATGCCGAGGGACTGCCACTTGCCCGCCGATGTCGGGCGGAAAAGCGAGCAAGGCGACGGCTGCACCGACCGCTGCCGAAATTGCTGCCAATGCGAGGCCACGCAGAAATAGCACTCGAACACGTGCTCGCCGCCGCGGCGCCGCTACCGCCCGATGCGACGGGTGCGGGGAATCCCGGCGATCATGCTGAACATCAGACATGGGATCACGCAGTAGCCGGCAGAGCTTCGGGACCATCTTCGCCTACGCCGCCACCGAGCAGCATCCGCAGTTGCTTTCGGCCGCGATGAAGCCGCGACATCACGGTTCCGTGCGGGGTGTTTGTCAGGGCCGCGATTTCCTTGTAACGGAACCCCTCGACGTCGGCGTAGTACACGACTTCGCGAAATTGTCCAGGCAGTGCCTGCATCGCTGCCTTGATGTCGTTGTCCGGCAACAGATCCAGTGCGTGGTCTTCGGCCGAACGCAACTCCGATGCCGCCGAGCGTGCGTTCGCCTCGGTCAAGTACTGATCGGTGAGGCTCTCGGTGGAGTACTGCGCGGGTTGACGTCGCTTCTTGCGGTAGCTATTGATATAAGTGTTGGTCAGGATGCGGAGCAGCCATGCTTTCAGATTGGTGTCCGACCGAAATGAACCGAAGCCGGCGTACGCTCTCATCACGGTTTCCTGCACCAGGTCCTCTGCGTCCGCGTGATTGTGGCTCATGCGAAACGCCTGACGATAGAGCAGATCACGCAGCGGAACGACCTCACGTTCGAACCGTGCACTCAACTCGGCGTCGACCGCCTGGCTCTGCACCGCTTCGCGGGCTTGTTTCATCTTCGACTCTTTCGCGGACAGGGCCGGACTACGCGGACTTGCGGCGTGATGTCAGCCGGTCGGACACAGAGTCGACTGCTTCTCCCACGGTCTTTGCATCCTTGCGGATTTGAAATGCCTGAAAGACCTGGACCACGCCCATTACGACAAGCCACACGCCGGTAACGAGCGTAAGCACGACGATCGAATCAAACGGCCAAACAAGTACGACGAAGCCGGCGATCACAGAGATGATGCCAAGAACGGCGTACCAACCCCGCCCCGGTAGGTTCTTCTCGCCGATCGAGA
>JAVRPX010000028.1:0-4625 GCA_032161985.1 Mycobacterium sp. | reverse complement strand
CTGTCCTAAAACCGGTGTCGAGTGTCGCAGAACACATCGCCCGACGCCGCGTGGGCTCCTAGCCACCGTCCTTGGGCGCGGACGCGACGATCCGTTCGGCGCGCCGAAGCACCGGGGCATCGACCATCAAACCTTTGTGCGCAAAGACACCCCGCTCACTGTTGGCCGCCGCCAGCACCGCCCGTGCCCAGCTCAGCTGCTCGGCGGTCGGGGCGTAGCCGGCCCGGATGACCGCCACCTGCGACGGGTGGATCGCAACCTTCGCGTCGAAACCGACGGCCACCGCGTCGTCGACCTCCTTGCCAAGGCCATCGAGGTCCTTGATGTCGAGGTACACCGAATCCAGCGCCATTCGTCCGTACGCCTTGGCCGCCAGCAGGGTTTGCGACCGAACGTGCCGGGCCACGTCGCGATACGAGCCGTCCGCATGACGGTTGGCGGTGCCCCCCAGCACCGCGAACAGATCCTCGGCGCCCCACATCAACGCAAACGCGTTCTCCATCCGCGCTAGATCGCTGACCACCAACGCGCCCAACGGGGTCTCGATCAGCACCACCACATCCAGCGGCGCGAGGTCACGCACCTGCTGCGCGTCTTCGGTTTTCGCCAGCATCACGGTCGCGTAGGAGGTGCGCGACAGCGCTTCGAGGTCGAGTTGATGGTCGGCTGTCGCGCTCGGGTTGACACGCACTAGGGTGCGGTCCGGGTCCAGCGGCGTCTCGATCAGTGCGGTGCGAGCGGCATCCCGATCCTTGGCCGCAACGCCGTCTTCCAGATCGAGAACTACTACATCGGCTGCCGCGGCTGCCTTTTCGAATCGCTCCGGGCGATCGGCCGGACAGAACAACCATGCCGGGCCGGTCTGGTTGAGAGCCATCAGTTCGCTCCGTCTGCGTCGCTGGCGGGCCGCTTGCGGACCATGGTCTTTCGCGACGCGGTTGCGACGACGTCACCGTGCTGATTGCGGCCGGTGTGAGCGAACGTCACGATTCCCTCGCCAGGACGGCTGTTCGACTCGCGTTTGTCGGTCACCTCTGTCTCGGCATACAGCGTGTCACCGTGGAAAAGTGGCTTGGGGAAAGCGACCTCACCGAAGCCGAGGTTGCCCACGATCGTCCCCTGCGTCAGCTGCGCGACCGACAACCCGACCATCGTCGACAATGTGAACATCGAATTGACCAGCCGTTGGTTGAACGGCGGCAACGCATCAGAGAACGCGGCGTCGAGATGTAGCGCCTGGGTGTTCATCGTCAGCGTCGTGAACAGCACGTTGTCGGCCTCGGTGATGGTGCGGCCGGGACGGTGCTGGTAGAGCACTCCCGTCTCGAACTCCTCGAACCAGAGGCCGCGCTGGACAACCACCCTCTTGTCGGTCACAGGCCGGCCTCCCGAGCGATCAGCATCAGCTGCACTTCCGTCGTCCCTTCGCCGATCTCGAGGATCTTGCTGTCGCGGTAGTGGCGCGCGACCGGGTACTCGTTCATGAAGCCGTAGCCGCCGAACACCTGGGTGGCGTCGCGGGCGTTGTCCATGGCCGCCTCGCTGGCCACCAACTTGGCGATCGAGGCGGCCTTCTTGAACGGCTTGCCCGCCAACATCATTGCGGCGGCGTCATAGTAGGCGGTGCGTGCCGCATGGGCACGCGCCTCCATCCGGGCGACCTTGAACGCGACAGCCTGGTAGGTGCCGATCGCCGCGCCGAACGCCTGACGCTCCTTGGCGTACTTGACGCATTCGTCGACGCACCCCTGTGCCGCACCGACCGACAACGCCGCGATGGCGATCCGGCCCTCGTCGAGGATGCGCAGGAAGTTGGCGTACCCCCGACCGCGATCACCGAGAAGGTTCTCGGCGGGCACTCGCACGTCGTCGAAACTCAGAGGGTGGGTGTCCGATGCGTTCCAGCCGACCTTGCTGTATGCGGGTTCGGCGGTGAACCCCTTGGTGGGCACCGGCACCAGGATCGACGAGATCTCCTTCTTGCCATCGGAGTCTCCAGTTACGGCGGTGACGGTCACCAGCCGCGTGATGTCGGTACCGGAGTTCGTGATGAACTGCTTGCTGCCATTAATGACCCACGTTGATCCATCCATCCTGGCCGTGGTTCTGGTCGCCCCTGCGTCGGTCCCGCCGCCGGCCTCGGTCAGGCCGAATGCCCCCAGCGCCTTACCACTTGCCAAGAGCGGCAACCACTCTTGCTTCTGGTCCTCGTTGCCGAAGCGGTAGACGGGCATCGCGCCTAGCCCGACCCCGGCCTCGAGCGTGATCGCCACGCTCTGGTCGACCTTGCCGAGTTCCTCCAACGCCAGACAGAACGCAAAGTAGTCGCCGCCCATGCCGCCGTACTCCTCGGGGAACGGCAGGCCGAACAATCCCATATCGGCCATCCCCGACACGACCTCGTAGGGAAACGAATGCTCTTCGTCGTGTTTGGCCGAGACCGGCGCGACCACAGTCTGGGCGAAGTCGCGCACCGTCTTCGCGAGCTGTTCGTAGTGATCGGGCAGCATTCCGGTGGCCAGAAAATCGGTCATGATTCGTCTTCCTTCGTGCTTACGGTGATCCTCGCCAGCGGCTGGCCCACCTTGACCTGGTCGCCTGCGGCGACGAGTAGTTCGACAACGCCGTCGACCGGCGCGGTCAATGCGTGTTCCATCTTCATGGCTTCGACCGTGACCACGACCGCGCCGGCATCCACATGCTGGCCGTCCTGCACACCAACGGCCACAACCGATCCGGGCATCGGGCTTGTCAGCTCCGCGTCGCCGCGGTGTTCGTCGTCGGGCCGCACGGGCGCCTCCCGCACCTCCTCGACCATCGCGGTGCGCCCGCCGCCGGCCAGCCAGATCTGGCCGTCATTCGCGGCCACAAGGTGCTCGGTGCGCAACCCGTCCAGCGTGACGGCCAGCCGATCACCGTCAAGAACGGCTGTGAGTGCATGTGATTCGCCGTCTTCGACCCGCGCAGTGGCCGCGCTCGGCACACCAGTGAGGTACACGTGGTCCGTGCGCTCACCCGCATGCAGCCGGAACTTCGTCGGCGCCCGCTCCCCCAGCCGCCAGCCGGACGGCACCGCCCACAAGTCACCGACCGGGGTCGGCCAGGCGCGCAGCCACTTGTATGCCGCCGCGGCGATCAGCTCGTCGTCGTCGTGCTGCGCCGGAATGTAGTCGGGTGTCCGGCGATCCAGCAGTCCGGTGTCGAGACGGCCTGCGGCGACGTCGGGATCGGCCAGTAGGAAACGCAGGAATTCGATGTTGGTGGTCACACCGAGCACTGCGGTGTCCGCCAACGCGCGGTCGAGCGCACGCAGCGCCGCTGCCCGGTCGTCGCCATGAGCGATGACTTTGGCCAGCATCGGGTCGTATTCGCTGCCGATGACCATCCCGGGCGCGAGGCCGGAATCGACACGGACACTGGGTCCCTCGGGCTCGGCGAGGTCGAGAACCTCGCCGCCGGTGGGCAGGAAACCCCGCGCGGGATCCTCTGCGTACACGCGGGCCTCGATGGCATGGCCCCACATCGTGATGTCGTCCTGCCCGATCGGTAGCTTCTCCCCTGCCGCGATGCGGACCTGCTGCTCGACCAGGTCGATGCCCGTGACCATCTCGGTGACCGGGTGTTCGACCTGAAGGCGGGTGTTCATCTCCATGAAGAAGAACTCGTCGGGCCGATCCGCGGAGACGATGAACTCGACGGTGCCCGCGCCGGTGTAGTCCACGCTGCGGGCGGTATCGCAGGCGGCCGCGCCGATGCGCGCTCGGGTCGCCGGATCGAGGAGGGGCGACGGCGCTTCCTCGATGACCTTCTGGTGACGCCGTTGCAGGCTGCATTCACGCTCGCCGAGGTGCACCACATTGCCGTACCCGTCGGCGAGCACTTGCACCTCGATGTGCCGGGGGTTCAACACAAACCGCTCGAGAAACAGCGTGTCGTCGCCGAACGCCGACGCCGCCTCCCGACGCGCCGAGACGAGGCCAACCGGCAATTCTGAGGGCTCATGCACTACCCGCATGCCCTTGCCGCCACCGCCTGCCGACGGCTTGACCAGCACCGGAAAACCGATCTCGTCCGCTCCGGCGATCAGATCGGCGTCAGTGAGACCGGGGCGCGACACACCCGGCACGACCGGCACGCCGAACGCCGACACCGCGGCCTTTGCGGCAATCTTGTCGCCCATGGTCTGGATCGCTGCGGCCGGCGGACCGATGAACGAGATGCCAGCGTCCTGTAGCGCCGTGGCGAATTGCGCGTTCTCCGAGAGGAACCCGTAGCCGGGGTGGACCGCCTGTGCTCCGGTACGCCGGGCGGCTTCAACGACCGCCTCGATGTTGAGGTAGCTCTGCCGCGCGGGCGCGGGGCCGATGCCCACCGCGACGTCGGCCTCGGCCACGTGGCGGGCACCGGCGTCGGCGTCGCTGAACACCGTGACCGAGCGGATGCCCATCGCCCGCAGTGTACGGATGACACGCACGGCGATCTCGCCGCGGTTAGCCACCAAAACGGTATCGAAAGTCATTGTGTCACATCCGGAATACGCCGTAGGAGACCGACTCGAGCGGCGCCTGTCCGACGATCGACAGCGCCAGCCCCAGCACGGTTCTGGTGTCGGCGGGATCGATGAC
>JAVRPX010000027.1:0-4900 GCA_032161985.1 Mycobacterium sp. | reverse complement strand
GCTGTGGTCGGTGGCCCAGGATCACATGGCACGCCCACTGAACGGAGCGCACGCCCTATGACCACACAGCCGATGACTGCCGCGGACCGCGAAGACCGCGTGCTGGAACGGATCGACAAGTTCCGGCAGCGCCGGCCCCGACTGCTTGACGACGTGGTGACGCTAGCGCACGGCGCGGGCGGCAAGTCGTCGGCGGCGCTCGTCGACGCGGTGTTCCTCGAGGCGTTCCGCAACGACGAACTGGAACAACTCGGCGACGCCGCAGCGCTGCGCCTGCCCTCCGGTGAACGGCTGGCCTTTTCGACCGATTCGTATGTCGTTTCGCCGCGGCGCTTTCCGGGCGGGTCGATCGGCCACGTCGCGGTCCACGGAACCATCAACGACCTTGCGGTGTCGGGCGCACGCCCGCAGTGGCTGTCGGCGGCGTTCGTCATCGAGGAAGGATTCCCGATCGCCGAACTCCGCGAAATCGTGGCCGACATGAGCGAAGCCGCCGCACGGTCGGGGGTTCAGATCGTCACCGGCGATACGAAGGTGGTCGGCAAGGGCGCCGCCGACGGTGTCTACATCTCCACCGCAGGCGTCGGTGTGATCCCCGAGGGCAGGCGGCTGGGGCGCGACCTGGTTCAGCCGGGCGACAAGGTGCTGTTGTCCGGCACGATCGGCGAGCACGGGATGGCCGTCATGCTGGCCCGCGGTGACCTGGAAATCGATGCCGACATCGCATCGGACACCGCTCCGGTGCACGAACTGGTGGAGTTATTGCTCGACGCCGCACCGTCCACACGGTGGATGCGCGATGCGACGCGCGGCGGGGTCGGCACTGTAGCCAATGAACTCGTCAAGGACGCCCCCTTCGCGCTGATCCTGGACGAGGACAAGTTGCCGGTGCAGCCGCAGGTCCTCGGCGCCTGCGACATGCTCGGCATCGACCCCCTGTACGTCGCGAACGAGGGCAAGTTCCTCGCGATCGTCGCACCCCATGAGGCGGACGCGGCGATCGCTGCTCTGCGCCCGCACCCGCAAGGCGCCGACGCGACGATCGTCGGCGAGATCGTGCCTGAACCGCAAGGGATTGTGGCACTGCGGACTTCGTTCGGCGGCAGCCGGATCGTCGACATGCTCGTCGGTGACCCACTGCCGCGCATCTGCTGAAGCTTTGAGAGGAGAACGACGATGTGTCTTGGGATCCCCGGCCAAGTGGTCGAAATCGTCGACGCCGAACAGTCGTTGGCCAAGGTCGATGTCAACGGTGTCCGCCGCAACATCAGCGTCCGCCTGCTGGCAGACGACAACCTGCAGGTCGGTGATTGGGTGTTGGTGCACGTCGGTTTTGCGATGGCCAAGATCGACGAACGCGAGGCCGCCCTGACGTTGAGTCAGGTGGAGAAGATGGGCGCCGACTACGTCAACGAGATCGAAGCTTTCAACTCGTCCGAGATCGCCTGATTCAGAAGAGGATTGCGCACATGAAATTCGTCGACGAATTCAGGGACCCGGCGGCAGCTCGCGCTCTCGTCAAATCAATCACGGAGCTCGCCACCGACGACCATTTCAAGTTCATGGAGGTGTGCGGCGGTCACACGCACACCATCTACCGGCATGGCATCGAGCATCTGCTGCCGGAATCGGTCGAGCTGGTACACGGGCCAGGCTGTCCGGTTTGCGTTATCCCCATGGGCCGGGTGGACGACGCCATGTGGTTGGCCGAGCAGCCCCGCGTCATCTTCACGACGTTCGGCGACATGATGCGGGTGCCCGGGTCGAAGGGAAATCTGATCGAGGCCAATGCCCGCGGCGCCGACGTGCGATTCGTGTACTCCCCGCTCGACGCGCTCAAGGTCGCTATCGACAACCCCGACCGCCAAGTCGTCTTCTTCGCGGTCGGATTCGAGACCACGGCGCCGTCCACCGCGGTAACGCTGGTCCGGGCGCGTGCACTGGGCGTGAAGAACTTCAGCGTGTTCTGCAACCACGTCACGATCGTTCCGCCGATCAAGGCGATCCTGGAGTCGCCCGACCTGAGGCTGTCAGGATTCCTTGGGCCCGGCCATGTGTCGACGGTGGTAGGGATACGGCCGTACCGGTTCGTTCCCGAGGTGTACGGAAAACCAATGGTGGTGGCCGGATTCGAGCCTTTGGACATCCTCGCGTCCGTACACATGTTGCTACAGCAGATTCGAGAGGGACGCTGCGAGGTCGAAAACCAGTACACCCGTGTGGTCCGTCCCGAGGGCAACACCCAGGCGCTCAAGTTGATGTCGGAGACATTCGAGCTGCGGCCGCACTTCGAATGGCGTGGGCTGGGTTTCATCTCGCAGAGTGCACTGAAGGTTCATCGCGACTACGCAGAATTCGACGCCGAACTGCGCTACGACATGCCCGGCATCCGGGTCGCCGATCCCAAGGCGTGCCAGTGCGGCGAGGTACTCAAGGGCGTCATCAAGCCGTGGGAGTGCAAGGTGTTCGGCACGGCGTGCACACCGGAGACTCCAATCGGCACATGCATGGTCTCCCCCGAGGGCGCGTGCGCGGCGTATTACAACTTCGGCAGGCTGCACAGGGAGACGGCGCTGGTGCTCGGACAGCGCGGCTAGCTCGTCGCGGTTGCCGCACGCCCATCGCGGGTATCCAACCAGCAGTATCGCC
Source organism: Mycobacterium sp. (assembly GCA_032161985.1). Lineage (GTDB taxonomy): Bacteria > Actinomycetota > Actinomycetes > Mycobacteriales > Mycobacteriaceae > Mycobacterium. Next base: position 2,251 of record JAVRPX010000027.1, on the reverse strand, counting down.
GCAGGGTAGCGGCGGCTGTGAGGAGTTATCCATGACCAAGCCGGAAGAACAAGGAAAACGCGGCACCGGGTCTGACCTGCCATCGGGCGGAGATTCGGACCGGCCGTCAGGCACGTACAAGGGCGACGAATCGGTTCCCGCCTACGACGACGGCGGGAAACCCGACTTCGAGACTGCTTTCACGAACGAGCCTCCGAAGGACGTCAAGCCCGCGATACCGCCCTACGAGGGGCGCAAGACATCAGCCGACTCCGGGGACAGCACCCGCCAGGCCGGCGCCAATACGGGCGGTGCAGCCGCACCGACGACGGACCCCGACTATAAGTCGCCGGCACCCGACGAGACACCGGGCGGAGCCACCACCTCACCGGCTTCCGAACAGCCTGCATCACAGATGCCGGAGACTGACAGGGATGACGACGCCGTCGGCGCGACGCATACCACCGGCACCGAACGCGCCGAGGACAAGCGCTAGTTCACCACTCGTCGCGCGGGACGTCGAAGTCGGCGCATAGCGCCCGCCACACGTCCCGCGGGTCGACGCCGTCCTCGATGGCCTGGTTCGGGGTTCGTCCACCCAAGCCCGTCAGCACGTGGTCGACGAGCATCGACGCGCCGCGGACCGGGCCGAACTGGCCCTCGACGAGTTCCTGGAATTCCGTCAACCGCACCCGACACAACCTACGCCGACGACGCGAGCGCTTCATGGCACACCCGTACCGGATCTTCGACGTCGGCGATGCTGTCGCCGGCTCGCCTTGCGGCCTCGCGGTACCGCGGCGTCGACAACACATCGGTGACCGCGTCGACCAACGATTCCGTGGACAACGGCCGTACCAGTCGCGCGCTGCCTTGGCGCACAACGCGGTTGGCGATCTCCCACTGATCTCCGCCGCCGGGCACCACCACCAGCGGCACGCCGGCCAGCAGCGTCTTGGACACCATGCCGTGCCCGCCGCCACAGATCACCAGATCGGCGTGTGACAGCAGTTCGTCCTGGCGACCCAGCCCGAGCACCGCCCATGGCGGCACCTCGGCCGCCGGTCCCGCCAGCTGCGACACCACCATCCGCGCACCGACGGGCAGCACCTCCCCCGGTATCAGCGTTTGAAGGGCCAGCTCGGCCAGCCCTCGGGTGCCGATCACCGCCGTCGACGGCGCGACCACAACCACCGGCCCCTGGCCGGCAGGCACCGGCAGGACCGACGACGTCGGCTCAAAGTGCAGGGGTCCCACTACGACGGCCTCACGCGGCCAATCCGGGCGCGGCACCTCCAGCGCGGGCAGTGTCGCGATGAGTCGCCGCAGCGGCCCGGGATCGGCCGCGGGCAAACCGATTTCGACTCGGGCCGTAGAACGCTGGCGCAGCCCCTGCCGCCATGACCGATCCGTCAGCGCGCGCATCACCGTATCGCGCAGCCGGCCTCGCACACCGACGCCGGGGGCCAGCCCGCTGCCCACCGGCGGCAGGCCCTTCGACGGCCGGTACAGGGGGTGCGGGTTCAGCTCGATCCACGGCAGACCCATCAACTCGGCGGACAGCCCGCCGCACGCGGTGATCACGTCGGATACCACCAGGTCCGGCGCCAGGTCTTTTAGGCGCGGCACGTTCAGCACCGCCATCCTGGCGGCCCGTTGGTGGATCTTCGCTCCGGCGTCGGTGTCGTCGTCGTCCGCGGTCGGGTCGAGCCCGTCGAGCTCGACGCCATCCACACCCGCCCTACGTGCGGTTTCCAACCATTCGCTGCCCGTGAGCAACGTCGGAGTGTCCCCTGCGGCGAGGAACCGACGGCACAACGCGATGGCCGGAAACGCGTGCCCGGGATCCGGTCCGGCAACCACGGCGACCCGCACGGGCCTACCCTGCCACAGCCCATCGCCACTGCGATGAGCGCTCGCGCGAAGAGCAAACGACTACGCTGGCAGCCATGACTGACCACGTCTCCCGAGTGAGCTCGGACGTCGACAGCGCCCGTACCGTTGAGACCTTCCTCTATGCACTGCAGGACGAGGATTTCGACACCGTCGATTCCGCAATGGCCGACAACATCGCGTGGCAGAACGTCGGATTTCCGACCATCCGCGGCCGCGACCGCATCATGAAGCTGTTTCGGCGGGGTCAGGGTCGGTTCGGCTTTGAGGTGAAGATTCACCGGATCGCCGCTGAGGGCGACACGGTGCTGACCGAACGCACCGACGCATTGATCATCGGGCCGCTGCGTCTTCAGTTCTGGGTGTGCGGCGTGTTCGA
>JAVRPX010000026.1:0-3067 GCA_032161985.1 Mycobacterium sp. | reverse complement strand
CGAGGAGGCGTTGAACACGAGCACGGAGCAGGCCGCGCCGCTTCGGGAACGCGCCTCGGAGATCTTCGGCGGCGACGTCTCGGTTGAAAAGTGGGAGGTCGCAGTCATGCACCGCGATCACCGCTCGGCTGACGGTGCGTGCGTGCGGGCGACGTGGGTAAAGCTGGCGACGGACCAGCTCGACCAGGGCATCGAGTTCTACAAGTCGCGCGTCCTGCCCGACGTCGAGCAGCTGGAGGGCTTTTGCAGCGCCAGCCTGCTGGTCGACCGCTCATCAGGGCGTTCTGTGTCGTCGGTGACGTTCGACAGCCGCGACGCGATGGAGCGCAACAGGCAGCAGGCGACCGAACTCAAGAACGCGCGCATCCGAGATGTCGGCGCGGAGGAACTCGACGAAGGCGAATTCGAGCTCGCGCTCGCCCATCTGCGGGTACCAGAGATGGCGTGATCTCGCTCCGCGATTGACGCGAGCGTTTATTCAGTGCTGGACAGGGGTATGTCAGCTCCACCGCTAAAGCCTTGGAGGAGCAATGACCATCACTGGTGTTATCACCGCAATCCTGATCGGCATCGTCGTCGGCGTGCTCGGTCGGCTGCTTGTTCCCGGCAGGCAGTCCATCGGCATGCTGGTGACGATCTTGGTCGGCATCGTGTCCGCGTTCATCGGCACAGCCATCGCGCGCGCGCTCGGAATCCCCACCGCCACTAACGGCATCGACTGGCTCGAGCTGCTGGTCCAGGTGATCGTCGCCGCCATCGGGGTCGCGTTGGTGTCGGCATTGATGGGTCGCAGGCGTACGGGCCCGTTCGGCGGCAGGCGTTCCGGCCTGCTGCGCTGACCACAGCCAGGTAATCCCGGCTGGAACCCCCCGCCAGCCGGGATTGCCCTATCGGCCTACGACGCTCTACTACCTCAGCGCAGCGCCTCGGCCAACCGAGCACAGTGCGCCGTCGTCTCTTCGAATGTCGCTTTGAGGCGATTGCCGAGTAGACGGGCCGCAGTTCGCTCGCTCAGGCCGTGTCATGGCATCTACCTCAGCGCGGGATGAGCGGTTTGCCCGCCCGCGCTTTGATCTGCTGCACCACCCACGCGTTGCCGTCGGGATCGGTGAACCCGAAAAGCGTTCCCCCGTCGCGTTCGTCGATCACATCGATGTCCCCGGCGGCGACGCCGCAATCGATGAGTTCGGCGCGTGCACGGTCGGCGTCGGAGACGACGAGCTGCAGTCCCTTCAGAGACCCGGCCGGCATCGGGGGCGGCTCGCTGAGGACGATCGAACAACCGGAACCGGGCGGGGTGAGTTGGGCGAAGCGCTGATCGCCCGCCCGGGTGTCGTGGTCGAGGTGGAAGCCGAGTTGGTCGCGATAGAACGCGATGGCCCGGTCAACGTCGCCGACCGGGACCACGACGACTTCGAGAGTCCAATCCATCACAGTGTTTTCAGGAGTGCGTCGAGCTTTTCGTAGCCCTCGGTCATCCCGCCTTCCATGCCCGACGACAGCAGGCCGTCACGGGCCTCGATGTTCGGGCAGATCGACCGTCCCCGCAGTCGGCTGCGGCCGTCGCCGAGGTCCTCGAACCACATGAATTCGATGTTCACCATGTCGGGCGCGCCCTCGAATTCGAAGGTCTGGATGATGAATTCGTTGTCCCGCACCTTGTGGAACACCCCGTTGAAACCGAATTCACCACGATCGGCCTTGTGCACGTAGCGGTAGCCGCCGCCTGTCTTGAAGTCCCAGTGCTCGATCGTCATCTCCAGGTCGCGCGGTCCGAGCCACTGCTTGACCAGTTCCGGCTCGGCGTGGGCCCGGAACAGGGCCTCCACCGGTGCGTCGAAGTCACGGGTGAACTCCATGGCCAGGGTGTCGACCGGTGCGTTGAGGTTGAGCGCGTTCGTCATTTCTCGGTTCCTTCCTTTTCTTTCATGTGGGTCTTTGCCATCGCCGCCAGCAAGGTGTCCAGCTGGCGGTAGCTGCGTTCGGCGTCAAGCCGATATCGGTCGATCCATGCGGTCAGCCGCTCCAGTGCGGCCGCGTCGAGGTGGACGGGCCTGCGCTGCGCATCGCGAGTCCTCGTGACCAGGCCCGCCTGCTCGAGCACCTGAATGTGCTTGGACACCGCCTGTTTCGTGATGTCGAACGGCGCGGCCAACTCGTTGACGGTGGCCGGTCCGCGGGACAGCCGCGCCACGATCGCGCGCCGAACCGGGTCGGCCAGCGCCAGGAAGGCGCGGTCCAGCCGGGCATCTGCATCGCCATCACTCCCCATTAGTCAACTATATCATTGATCAATCGATTGGTTGATTACAAACGTAGGATGCTGTGAGGCGGCTGTCAAGGGCCGGATTTCGCCCAAACTCACGTTCGGGCGGAAAAGTGCGAGAAGCCGACGCCAAAACGTCGATCTCGGCGGGTGAAACGCCCTCAGCGCTTCTTGCGGATGATGGCGCGCAGCTTGTCGAGACGGGTGGCGATCTCCCGCTCGGCGCCGTGAGTGGTCGGCTGGTAGTAGTCGACGCCAACCAGCTCGTCGGGCGGATACTGTTGCGGCACAACGCCGTCCGGCTCATCGTGGCTGTACTTGTATCCGATGGCGTTGCCCAGCTTCGCGGCTCCCGAGTAATGCCCGTCGCGCAGATGGGCGGGCACCTGACCCGCCTTGCCTTCTCGAATGTCACCCATCGCTTTGCCCAGGGCTGTCGTCACCGCGTTCGACTTGGGCGCGGTGGCCAAATGGACCGTGGCATGGGCCAGCGTGAGCTGCGCCTCCGGCATGCCGATCAACTGGACCGTCTGCGCTGCGGCGACGGCGGTCTGCAGTGCGGTCGGGTCCGCCATCCCGATGTCCTCGCTGGCCAGGATCATCAGCCGGCGAGCGACAAACCGGGGGTCCTCCCCTGCCACCAGCATCCGCGCCAGGTAGTGCAAAGCGGCGTCGACGTCGGAACCTCGGACCGACTTGATGAATGCGCTGACGACGTCGTAGTGCTGATCGCCGTCGCGGTCATAGCGCACCGCGGCCTTGTCCAACGACTGCTCGATGGTCGCGACCGTCACCCTCTCG